>NZ_JBHWUR010000013.1:54529-70342 GCF_042737755.1 Streptomyces sp. NPDC059994 | reverse complement strand
CCCACGCGGCGGAGCCGCACATGCCACAGCCCCGCGCCCCCTTCGGGCCCGGTGCCCGCCTGCGGGCCGGCGGGGGCTGGTCACGCCCACGCGGCCGAGCCGCACATGCCACAGCCCCGCGCCCCCTTCGGGCCCGGTGCCCGCCTGCGGGCCGGCGGGGGCTGGTCACGCCCACGCGGCGGAGCAGCACATGCCACAGCCCCGCGCCCCTCAGAGGCCCTTCGGGCCCCCTCGGGGCCCTCAGCGCGTCAGTGTGCGCTCCAAGCTGACCCTGCCGCCCAGTTCTATCGTGCCGTCCGGGCCGGGGGCCGTCAGCAGCTGTGAGCCTTGGCCCTGGGTGATGTTCAGGGCCCGGCCCAGACCGGCCGTGAGCAGGAGGGCAGCCGCGCCCGTCGCCTCGTCCTCGTCGATGCCGTCGCCCCGGCCGGGGAACGCCCGCGCCCGGACGCGCCCGGCGGCCTCGTCCTGCCAGCCCCAGGCGTACACCCACTCCCCCGGCTCGGGCACGTCCAGGGCGTCCACCTCGGCGGCCGAGGCGTACTGCCGCAGGGTGCGCGGCGGGGCCCACTCCGGGCGGGCGGTGATCCAGGTGAACTCGCCGTCCTGGCGCGCGAAGACCTCCCCCACGGCCAGTTCCAGCACGTCGATGTCGAGCAGCCACGCCGTCCCGACCAGCGGATGACCCGCGAAGGGGAGCCGCAGGCCGGGCGTGTAGATGTCGACGGCGCCCCGCTCGGGGTCGTCCACGAACACCGTCTCGCTGAAGCCGAGCTCCTTGGCCAGCGCCTGCCGGGCCGCCTCGTCGGGCAGCGCGGAGCCCTCGCGCACCACGCCGAGGGCGTTGCCGTGGCGGCCGTCGGGGCCGCAGAAGACCCTGAGTACGTCGATGAGTACGCCGGGTACGCCGTTTTCCGTCACCCCGGCATTCAACAACACCCGCGACGGACACAGGGCCGCACATCGCGCCCCCGGAGACCGGGGTTCCGCTGGTGCTGCCCAAACGGGAGCCCTTATGGAGTCACAGGGGCGCAAAGAAGCGTGCGGGGGCGCAAGAAATCAGCCAGGCGCGAGCGTGTGAGCCCGGGGTGAAACCGATGGATCATGGTCTACGCAGCGCCGCCTGACCATTCCTTGACCCCGCCATGACTTTCCTGTGATTGGCCTGTTATCGACGGCCGCCGACGCGGATGCGGTGAGAGCTGAATCACTGACCCGATGGGTATCGGTCAGGTAAGCCTCGGTTAAGTTAGGTCCGCCTCACCCCCTGACCGAAACCAGTGGAGCCCGCATGCGAGCCGTCCGTCTCTCCGTAGTCACCGCCGCCACGGCCGTGGCGGCTCTGGCCGCCGTCACGGGCTGCTCCTCGAAGAGCGACTCCAAGAGCGCCGACGGCGCCATCCAGGTCACCGCCTCCGACGACGCCTGCAAGCTGTCGAAGACGGAGTTCGCGGCCGGCCATGTGCAGTTCGCCATCGAGAACAAGGGCTCCAAGGTCACCGAGGTCTATCTGCTCTTCCCGGACGACCGGATCGTCGCCGAGCGCGAGAACATCGGCCCGGGCCTCAAGCAGAACCTCACCGCCGAAGTGAAGGCCGGCTCGTACGAGATCGCCTGCAAGCCCGGTATGAAGGGCAACGGCATCCGCCAGAAGGTCACCGTCACCGGCGGCGGCCAGACCCCCAAGCGCGACCCGAAGCTGGACGCGGCCGTCGCCGCCTACCGCACCTACGTGCAGCAGCAGGCCGACGACACCCTGCCGAAGCTGAAGACCTTCACCGACGCCATCGCGGCCGGTGACGTCGACGGCGCCAAGAAGGCGTACGCGCCCTCGCGCATCGGCTGGGAGCGCACCGAGCCGGTCGCGGAGTCCTTCGGCGACATCGACCCGAAGACGGACGTGCGCGAGGACGGCCTGGAGAAGGGCCAGACGTGGACCGGCTGGCACCGCCTGGAGAAGGCGCTGTGGGCCGACGGCAGGATCGGTGACGAGGAGAAGAAGCTGGGCGTCCAGCTCTCCAAGGACATCGCGGACTGGCAGAAGCGCGTCGGCACCGCCGAGATCACCCCGACCTCCATGGCCAACGGCGCCAAGGAGCTCCTGGACGAGGTCGCCACCGGCAAGGTCACCGGCGAGGAAGAGCGCTACAGCCACACCGACCTGGTCGACTTCAAGGGCAACGTCGAGGGCGCCCAGAAGGCGTACGAGCTGCTCAAGCCGGTCGCCTCGAAGAACGACCCGGCGCTGACCGCCGAGCTCGACAAGCAGTTCGCGGCGATCGGGGCCCAGCTCGACAAGTACCGCGCCGACAAGAGCTCGTACGAGTTCACCTCGTACGACAAGGTCGGCGGGAGCGACCGCAAGCAGCTGTCCGACGGCGTGAACGCGCTCAGCGAGCCGCTCTCCAAGCTCGCCGCCGCCGTCGCCAAGTAACTCCGCACGCAGACAGAACAGGAGGGGATCCGCCATGAGCGACACGACCGACGCCGGCGCCGGCACCACCACCGACGCCGCGGGGGGCACCACGTCCGCTGCCCCGTCCCGCCGTTCCCTGCTCGGCTGGGGCGGTGCGGGTCTGGCGCTCGGCGCCGCCGCGGCCGGCGGTGCCGTCGCGGCGGTGCGCGGCGACGACAGCGACGCGGTGCCCGCCGCCGACACCGGCGCGGCCGTGCCGTTCTACGGCGCCCACCAGGCCGGCATCGCCACCGCGGTCCAGGACCGGCTGCACTTCGCCGCGTTCGACGTGACCACCAAGGACCGGGCCGAGCTGGTCAAGCTCCTCAAGGACTGGACGGCCGCCGCGGCGCGGATGACTGCGGGCCAGACGGTCGGCGAGGGCGCCTACGGCGGCCTCGCGGAGGCGCCGCCGGACGACACCGGCGAGGCGCTCGGCCTCAAGCCGTCCCGGCTGACCCTGACGATCGGCTTCGGCCCCTCGCTCTTCGCCAAGGGCCGCTTCGGCCTGGAGGGCAAGCGGCCGGAGGCACTGGTCGACATCGAGAAGTTCCCGCACGACAACCTCGACCCGGCGCGCAGCGACGGCGACCTGTGCGTCCAGGCGTGCGCGGACGACCCGCAGGTCGCGGTGCACGCGATCCGCAACCTGGCCCGTATCGCGATGGGCCGCGCCGCGGTGCGCTGGTCGCAGCTGGGCTTCGGCAAGACGTCGTCCACGACGCCCGACGCGCAGACGCCGCGCAACATGATGGGCTTCAAGGACGGCACCCGGAACGTCTCGGGCACCGACGCCACCGCCCTGGACAAGCACGTCTGGGTCGGCGAGAAGGACGGCTCGCCCTGGATGACCGGCGGCTCCTATCTGGTGGCCCGCCGCATCCGGATGCACATCGAGGCCTGGGACCGCACCGGTCTCCAGGAGCAGGAGGACGTCTTCGGCCGCGACAAGGGCGAGGGCGCCCCGGTCGGCAAGGCCAAGGAGCGCGACGAGCCGTTCCTGAAGGCGATGAAGCCGGACGCGCATGTGCGCCTGGCGCACCCCGACTCCAACAGCGGGGCGACGATCCTGCGCCGCGGCTACTCCTTCACTGACGGCACGGACGGCCTCGGCCGCCTGGACGCGGGCCTGTTCTTCCTCGCCTACCAGCGGGACGTCCGCAAGGGCTTCCTGCCGGTGCAGCGCAGCCTCGCGGGCCACGACGCGCTCAACGAGTACATCCAGCACGTGAGTTCGGCGATTTTCGCCGTCCCGCCGGGCATCCGCGACAAGGATGACTGGTGGGGCCGGGCACTGTTCAGCTGATCGGCCGAGGGCTGAGGGGAAACTAATGTTCGGCAATTATCTGATCGGCCTGCGCGAGGGTCTGGAAGCCAGTCTGGTCGTCTGCATCCTCGTCGCGTACCTGGTCAAGACAGGTCACCGCGAGGCGCTGCGGCCGATCTGGATCGGCGTCGGTGTCGCCGTCCTGGTCGCGCTGGGCTTCGGCGCGGGCCTGGAGTTCGGCTCGCAGGAGATGACGTTCAAGGCCCAGGAGGCGCTCGGCGGCTCGCTGTCGGTCGTCGCCGTCTGCCTGGTGACCTGGATGGTCTTCTGGATGCGGCGCACCGCGCGGTTCCTGAAGTCCGAACTCCAGGGCAAGCTGGACGCGGCGCTGCGGCTCGGCACCGGCGCCCTGGTCGCCACCGCGTTCCTGGCGGTCGGCCGGGAGGGCCTGGAGACCTCGCTGTTCGTCTGGACGTCCGTGCACGCGGCCGGCTCCGAGAACGGCAACACCGACCCGCTGATCGGCGCGCTCCTCGGGCTCGCCACCGCGGTGTTCCTGGGCTGGCTGTTCTACCGGGGCGCGCTCAAGATCAACCTGGCGAAGTTCTTCACCTGGACCGGCGCGATGCTGGTCGTGGTCGCGGCGGGCGTGCTCGCGTACGGCGTGCACGACCTCCAGGAGGCCGACTTCATCCCCGGCATCAAGAACCTGGCGTTCGACATCAGCTCCACGATCCCGCCGGACAGCTGGTACGGCACGGTCCTCAAGGGCGTCCTCAACTTCCAGCCCGACCCGACCGTCCTCCAGGTCACGGTGTGGGCGCTGTACCTCATCCCCACGCTCGCACTGTTCTTCGCCCCGGTAGGGTTCGCGAAGTCCGCCGGGAGCGCCGCTCCCGCGGCGGCGGCCAAGCAGGACGAGGGGCAGAAGGCAGTCCATGAGCAGGGTGAGTCGGCTGACGGCGGCGCTCGCGACGGTGACCGTACTGACGGTGACGGCGAGCGGCTGCGTGACGGTGCACGGCGAGCGGGAAGTAGTACCGTCGGCGACCAGGGCTGAGGCCGCACAGGCGCTCAGGGACTTCACGGAGGCGTACAACAGGGCCGACAAGGCCTTCGACCCGGCCCTCGACGCGGGCCGGGTCACCGGTCCGCTCGGTGCGGTCAACCAGGCGGGCCTCAAGGCCCGCCGCGTCACCAGCCCCGGCGGCAACCCGCAGCACGTGCCGCTGGAGCTGACGGACGCGAAGTTCGCGATACCCAGGAAGGCGGGCTGGCCGCGCTGGTTCGTGGCGGACACCGACTCCAACCGCGACAAGGACACGGGCCCGGACGACACCCGCTGGCTGCTGGTGTTCGTACGCGACGGTGTGGACGACGTCTGGAAGGTGGCCCACCTCTCGGTCCTGGCCCCCAAGGACGTCCCGGCCTTCGCGGCGGACAAGGACGGCTGGGCCGAGCCCGTACGGCCGGACGGCACCGGGCTCGCGGTGGCGCCGAAGGACCTGAGCGAGCAGTACGTGTCGTATCTGCGCACCGGCCGCCCCGAGGGCTTCGCGCCCGGCCCGCACACCACCGTGTGGCGCGCCGAGCGCAAGAAGAACGCGGTCCTGCCGGGGATGTCCACGCAGTACGTGGACCAGCCGCTGGACAGCGGCGACTTCGCCCCGCTCGCCCTGCGCACCCGGGACGGCGGCGCGCTCGCCTTCTTCGCCACGCGCCACTTCGAGCGGCAGACGGCGGCGAAGGGGGTGCGGTTGAACATCAATGCGGATGTTCGGGCGCTGATGACGGGGGAGGCCCGGTCGACCGTGACGAAGGAGCGGGTCTCTGACGACGCCGCGCTCGTCCCCCCGGCGGGGCGGGGCCCCGTGGTCGTGATCAACCGGCTTCAGGGCCTGGTCTCGGCCAAGGGCGAATAGGGTTTCGCGTTCGTCTGCGGGCCGGTGGGTGGCTGGTCGCGCCCGCGCGGCGGAGCCGCATATGTCACAGCCCCGCGCCCCTTATCGGGCCGGTGTTTGTCTGCGGGCTGTGTGGGGTTGCTCGCGCAGCTCCCCGGCGCCCCTGGAAGCGCCCCCGCGGATGCCGCGCAGCGGCATTCAAGGGGCGCGGGGAGCTGCGCGACCAGCCACAGACGGCCCGCAGACGAAAGCGCACCCCCGCAGGGGGCTACCGGCCCAGTGGCCAGGCCACAGCGTGCGCGTCCGCCACTCCGTACCTCGCGCAGGCGTCCGTCAGGGTTTCCAGGAGTGTCAGGGGGTCCGGCAGGTCGTGTTCCGGGCCTCGTACCCAGGAAACTTCGTGGTCGCCGGGGAGGCGGGCCGGGGGGACCAGGACGTAGCTGCCGCGGCAGTGCCAGCGCAGGCCCGGGTGCTCGTCCATCGTCTCGGGGTGACAGTCCAGCTCGCAGGGCCACCACTCGTCCTCGTCCTCCGGCGTGCCGCGCGTCGCCGTGAAGAAGAGCATCCGGGCCTGGTCGCCGACGCCGCCGGACGCGGCCACCGGGCCGACGTCGATGCCCTCGGCGAGCAGCCGCTCCAGGGCCTCGCGGCCCGCTTCGAGGGGCACGTCCAGTACGTCGTGGACCATGCCCGTCGCCGTGATGAAGTTCGCCTCGGGCTGGCCCAGCGCCCACCGCTCGATCTGGGCGCGGTCGGTGGTCGACTGCGTCTGCCAGGCGAACGAGACCGGATGGCGCGCCGGGGTCGGACAGCCCACGCGGTCACAGGAGCACCGGTAGCCGGCGGGGTACGCGGCCGGGGCGAGCGGAAGTTTCGCGGCGGCGGCGGCGAGCAGCAGGCCGAGGCGGTCCGCGTCGGCGCCGGGGGCGTCCTTGGGGCGCCTGCGCAGCCAGCGGGACAGCCTGCTCTGCGGACTGTCGGAACGCCCGTACTCCGCGCCCATCTATCCCCTCACCTCACCGTTGCCCCGCGAGAACCTTCCCCCATGCTCCCACCATCCTGCGCCCGGCGAGGCCGTACCCCCCAACCCGGGGCCCTCAGCGGGGGGCGAGTCCGCGCAGGGCGTATTCGACGACGGTGTCCGCGTACGCGTGGGTGAGCGGCAGGGTGCGCAGCAGCCAGCGGTGCGAAAGCGGGCCGACCAGCAGCTCCAGGGCGGTGCGCGGGTCGACGTCGGCCCGTACCTCGCCCGCGTCCTGCGCGGACCGCAGCCGGTCCACGTACAGCCGCAGCTGGGGCTCCAGGAGGTTCTGCACGAACGCGGCGCCGAGCTCCGGGTCCATGACGCCCTCCGCCGCGAGCGCCCGGTACGGCGCGTCGGTCGCGGTGTCGTTGAGCTCGTCGACGGTGGCGCGCAGCACCAGCTTGAGGTCGGCCTCCAGGTCGCCGGTGTCGGGCAGGGCCACCTCGCCCCGGACGGACTCACGGCTGAGGTCGACGAACGCTTCGAGCAGGACCGCCGCCTTCGAGGGCCACCAGCGGTAGATGGTCTGCTTGCCGACCCCGGCGCGGGCGGCGATGCCCTCGATCGTCGTCTTCGCGTACCCGGCCTCGCCGACGAGGGAGAGGGCCGCGTCGTAGATCGCGCGCCGCGAGCGCTCGCTGCGGCGGCTGGAGTCGGGTGCGTTCGCCATGACGGGATCCTAGCGCCACCGAGGCGAAACGTATCGTCTCTGTCAAGGGCGCGCGCGGGGCAACAGCGTGTGAAGCGGCGAAAAACACCCGGACGGATCACTGCGGGAACGGCGGGCAGGCCGCACCATGGGCTGACCACTACCGCAGATGCGGCGCGTGCAGCCGAAGTCGTCCGTGAGGAGCCCTCATTGCTCAGTGAGACCCGTGACCTCAGTGCACCCCGAGTCGCCAGACCCCGGCGCTATCTGATGTGCCCACCGGCACACTTCAAGGTCACGTACTCCATCAACCCCTGGATGGACCCCGCCAAGCCCGTCGACCTGCCGCTCGCCCTCGCCCAGTGGGAGGACCTGCGCGACCGCTACCGGGCGCTCGGCCACACCGTCGAGCTGCTCGAACCCCGCCCCGACCTGCCCGACATGGTCTTCGCCGCCAACGGGGCCACCGTGATCGACGGCCGGGTGCTCGGCGCCCGCTTCGCCCACCCCGAACGGGAGGCGGAGGCCGAGGCCCATCTGGACTGGTTCCGCGCCCACGGCTTCACCGAGATCCGCGAGCCTTCCCACGTCAACGAGGGCGAGGGCGACTTCGCCGTCACCGCCTCGTATCTGCTGGCCGGGCGCGGCTTCCGGTCCAGCCCGCTCTCACACGACGAGGCCCAGGAGTTCTTCGGCCGCCCGGTGATCGGGCTCGACCTCGTCGACCCGCGCTACTACCACCTGGACACGGCCCTGTGCGTGCTGGACGACTCGGCCGACGAGATCATGTACTACCCGGGCGCCTTCTCGCCCGGCAGCCGGGCCGTCCTCGCCCGGCTCTTCCCGGACGCGGTGATCGCCTCGACGGCGGATGCGGCGGCGCTCGGGCTGAACGCCGTGAGCGACGGGCATCATGTGCTGCTGCCCCAGGGCGCGTTGGGGCTCTTCTCGTCGTTGCGCGAACGCGGCTTCGAGCCGATCGGGATGGATCTGGGTGAGCTGCTCAAGGGTGGCGGCAGCGTGAAGTGCTGTACGCAGGAGCTTCGCGCTTAGCGGGTCGTTCGTCTGCGGGCCGCCGGTGGCTGGGCGCGCCCACGCGGCGGAGCCGCAAATGTCACAGCCCCGCGCCCCTGAATGCGCCCCTCCGGGGCGCCCCGAGGATGCCGCGCAGCGGCACTCAAGGGGCGCGGGGAACTGCGCGAGCAACCCAGCACAGCCCGCAGACAAACACCGGCCCGACAAGGGGCGCTGGGAACTGCGCGACCAGCCCCCCACCGGCCCGCAGACGAAAAACTGCCTACCCGGCCGGAGGCCACGTGTCGCCCCACTCCGCGTCGCGGGCCTCGCGGTACAGCGCGCCGTGGCGCTTGGTCACCGTCTCGCGGCGCAGCGCCTCCTCCGCCGTGCACAGGTCGAGCAGCACCTGCCCCTTGCGGATCTGCGGCCGCCGGACGACCCGGTTCACGGCGGGCTCGGCCGCCCCCCGCACCGCCGCGACATAGCTGAACTTCTCGTCCTCGTACGCCAGTGAACCGCCCTTGACCTGCCGGTGCAGGGAGGAGCGGCTGACCCGGGCGGAGAAGTGGCACCAGTCCGTGCCGGGCTCGATGGGGCAGGCGGCGCTGTGCGGGCAGGGCGCGGCGACGGTGAACCCGGCCCCGATCAGCCGGTCCCGGGCCTCGATGATCCGGGCGTAGCCGTCCGGGGTGCCCGGCTCGACGATGACCACGGCGCCCGTCGCGGCGCGGGCGGCGGCGTCCACCAGGGCCCGGCGGTCGTCGGCGGTGAGCTCGTTCAGTACGTACGAGACGGTGACGAGGTCGGTCTCCGGGAGGCTCAGCGCCGAGCCGATCCTGGCCCGCTCCCAGCGGATCGCGCCGAGGCTCTCGATGCCGGAGGCGTCGGCGAGTTCACGGCCGAGCGCGAGCGCGGGCTCGGCCCAGTCCAGGACCGTGGTCGCGGTGTTCCACGCCTCCGCGACCGCCCAGCTCGCCGCACCGGTGCCGCCGCCGATGTCGGTGTGGGTGGCCGGGGTCCAGTCCGGGACGGCGTCCTGGAGGGCGGCGAGGGCGGACCGTACCGCCTCGAAGGTCGCGGGCATCCGGTACGCGGCGTACGCGGCCACGTCGGAGCGGTCGCGCAGCACCGGGGCGTGGGTCTGGGTGTCTCCCCGGTAGTTGGCGATCAGCCGGTCGACGGCCTGCGCGGCCTGCGACGGCGGCAGCCCGTCGAGCAGCCCGGCGAGGGCGGAGCGCAGGGCCTGCGGGACGGGGACGTTCTCGTTCACCTGGGGATTCTACGGGCGGGACGCGGGGCGGCGGCGCCGCGCCCCGGGCGGCTCAGACCCCGGCTTCCTGCCCCTGCCAGGGGCGGGACGCGGGGCGGCGGCGCCGCGCCCCGGGCGGCTCAGACCCCGGCTTCCTGCCCCTGCCAGGGGCGGCACAGCACCAGGAAGCACAGCAGCGCGGCGACGCCCGACACCAGCTGCACCACCGCCATCGGAACGGCCGTCCCCTCCCCCGCCATCCCCACCAGCGGAGAGGCCACCGCCCCGATCAGGAACGACGACGTACCGAGCAGCGCGGACGCGGAGCCCGCCGCGTGCGGGGTGCGCATCAGGGCCTGGGCCGTGGTGTTGGGCGTGGCCATGCCCATCGCGGACATCAGCACGAACAGCCCGGCCGCGACCGGCGCGAGGCCGGGGTCACCGAACACCCCCGACACCATCACGAGCAGCGCCGCCGCCGCCAGGACGACGACGGACAGGGCGCAGACGAGCACCTTGTCGAGGCTGACCCGGCCCACCAGCAGCTTCCCGTTGATCTGCCCGGCGGCGACCAGGCCGACCGAGTTGAGCCCGAACAGCAGCGAGAAGGTCTGCGGCGAGGCCCCGTAGATCTCCTGGATCACGAACGGGGAGGCCGAGATGTACGAGAAGAGCGCGGCGAAGGCGAGCCCGCCGGCCAGCACGTACCCGGTGAAGACCCGGTCCTTGAGCAGCGAGCCCATGGTGCGCAGGGCCTCGCCGACCCCGCCCTCGTGCCGTCGCTCGGGCGGCAGCGTCTCGCCCAGGCACCGCCACACGAAGAGGGTGAGCAGCAGCCCGACGGCGGTGAGCACCACGAACACCCCGCGCCAGTCGGTCAGCCGCAGCACCTGCCCGCCGATCAGCGGCGCCACGACGGGGGCGGCGCCGGAGATCAGCATCAGGGTGGAGAAGAACCGGGCCATCTCGACGCCGTCGTACAGATCGCGCACCACCGCCCGGGCGATCACTATGCCCGCCGCGCCCGCCAGGCCCTGGAGCAGCCGGAAGGCGATGAGCAGTCCGGCGTCGGGCGCGAAGGCGCAGACGGCGGTGGCGATCACGTACACGACCATGCCGACCAGCAGCGGCCTGCGGCGACCCCACTTGTCGCTCATCGGCCCGACGACCAGCTGGCCGAGCGCCATGCCCGCCAGGCACGCGGTGAGCGTGAGCTGCACGGTGGCGGCGGGCGCGTGGAGCGCGCCGGTGACCTCGGGCAGCGCGGGCAGGTACATGTCCATGGAGAGCGGCGGGAGCGCGGTGAGCCCGCCGAGGACCAGCGTGACCAGCAGACCGGCGCGGCGGGCGGCGGCGGGGGCCGCGGCCGGTATCGGGGCCGGTGCGGTCCGGCTGGTCTCCGCCATGGTGTCTCCCGCTTCCGGCCGTACCGACCGTTGTAGTTTCAAGCATCCATGCTCTCAGCCCGGCGGGGGTGCTCGGTACCGGGTCGGGGCCGGGGGCGGGGGCGGGGCCGGGCCGGGCGCGGGGCGGGGCCGGGGCGGGGCCGGGACCGGGCGGGGCCGGGGCCGGGTCGAGGCCGGGTCGAGGCCGGGGCGGGGCCGGGGCCACATCCCGGACGGCTCCGGCCGGGGCGCGGGCGGCTCCCGTACGCTCCGGGCCATGAACGCATCCGCAGCGCGCAAGACCGCCGTCGTCACCGGCGCCGGTTCCGGCATCGGCCGCTCCGTGGCGCTCACCCTGGCCGCGGCGGGCTGGTCGGTGGCCCTGGCGGGCCGCCGGCCGGAAACCCTGGCGGAGAGCGCCGCGCTGGCGGGCCCCGAAGCCGAGGTCCTCCCCATCCGTACGGATGTGACGTCGCCGGACGAGGTGGCGGCGCTCTTCGAGGCGGTACGGGACCGGTACGGGCGGCTCGACCTGCTCTTCAACAACGCGGGCACGTTCGGGCCGGGCGGGGTCGCGGTGGAGGACCTGGCGTACGAGGCGTGGCGCCATGTCGTCGACACCAACCTCAACGGGGCGTTCCTGTGCGCACAGGCGGCGTTCCGGCAGATGAAGGAGCAGGCCCCGCAGGGCGGCCGGATCATCAACAACGGCTCGATCTCGGCGCACGTGCCGCGGCCGCACTCGGTCGCCTACACGGCGACCAAGCACGCGATGACCGGCCTGACCAAGGCACTCTCCCTGGACGGCCGCCCGTACCGGATCGCCGTGGGCCAGATCGACATCGGCAACGCGGCCACGGACATGACGGCCCGGATGAGCACGGGCGTGCCGCAGGCCAACGGGGAGCTGGCGGTGGAGCCGGTGATGGACGCGGCGGACGTGGCCCGCACGGTGCTGCACATGGCGGAACTGCCTCTGGAGGCGAACGTGCAGTTCGCGACGGTGATGGCGACGACGATGCCGTACATCGGGCGGGGCTGAGGGCTACCCCTGTCGCTGTGGGCATGCGTGCCGCCACGTGTCGCTGTGGGCATGCGTGCCGCCACGTGTCGCTGTGGGCATGCGTGCCGCCACGTGTCGCTGTGGGCATGCGTGCCGCCAGGGGCTGGGGTCCCCCTGCTCCTCAAGAGCTCGGGGGAGGGTGGGCGCGCGGCCCTCCCCCGTCCTGCCGGGCTGCGCAATCCGCTCCGGCCCCCGCCCAGCGGCGGCCCAGGCCGCCCCGAACGCGCCCGGGAATGATCACACCCCACCCGGAGTTGACCGCGACATGACCAACGTACTGCGTTACACGGCCTTCTCCTCCGACCCCGCCGGCGGCAACCCCGCCGGGGTCGTCCTGGACGCCTCCGGGCTCGACGACGCCGCCATGCTCGCGATCGCCGCGGAGCTCGGGTACAGCGAGACCGCGTTCCTGACCGCTCCCCCGGAGGGCCTCGGCGAGGAGGGGCGCGCGTTCACGATCCGGTACTTCAGCCCCAAGGCCGAGGTCTCGTTCTGCGGTCACGCGACCGTGGCGACGGCCGTGGCGCTCGGCGAGCGGATCGGCGTGGGCGACCTGGTCTTCGCGACCCCCGTCGGCACCGTCCCGGTGACCGTCACCGAGGACGGCGGCGCCCTGCGGGCCACGCTCACCAGCGTCGAGCCGCACAGCGAGGACATCGCGCCCGACGACCTCGCCGAGGCCCTGGCCGCGCTCGACTGGCCCGCCGCCGACCTCGACCCGGCCCTGCCGCCGCGCATCGCGTACGCGGGAAACCGCCACCTGGTCCTGGGCGCCGCCACCCGCGAGCGCCTGGCGGACCTCGACTACGACTTCGACCGGCTCGCCATGCTCATGCGACGACTCGACCTGACGACGGTTCAGCTGGCCTGGCGCGCGTCGGACACGGTCTTCCACGTCCGCGACCCGTTCCCGATCGGCGGGGTCGTCGAGGACCCGGCGACGGGCGCGGCCGCGGTGGCCTTCGGCGCGTACGTACGCGAACTCGGCCTGGTCCCCGAGGAGTCGGTCCTCACGCTCCACCAGGGTGAGGACATGGGCCGCCCCGGAGTCCTGACGGTGACACTGCGGGCGGGCGACGCGCGCGTACGGGTGGGCGGCGCGGGCACCCGTATCCCCGAGTGACCCGGCGGCCCCGGGCTACGCCTGCCCGGTCTCGAACCGGCTGACCTTGCCGTCCTGGACGTCGAAGCGCCAGGCGGTGCGCATCTCGCCCCAGGTGTCGTTGCGGTAGTTCGCGATCAGCGAGAGCCCGCCGTCACTTTCCTTCTCGACGTCCATGTGCCCACCCGAGGAGAAGACCTCACGTTCGGTCCACTCGGCCAGGTCCCGGTCGGACCCGTCGTCGGACATGGTGGCGTCCGGGGTGAGGGCGGCCTGGAAGGCGGCGCGGTCGTTCGCGTTGAGCGCGGCGACGAAGGCCCGGACGGTCGGGTCGCTGAGCTGGCCGACGGGGACGCTCATGGGGGGGCTCCTGCGGGTGCGGGGATACGGGACCGGGCTCGCCCGTCACGGGGCGGGCCCGCCTCCCAGCTCACCCCATCGCCACCACTCCCGCCACCGGTCGCGGCGCGGGAGGGGGAAGTGTGAAACGGCAGACGAGTCGGGCTGTACGCCGGGTTCTGTCGCCCGGTCGCCTCGCGGCGGCCGGGGAGACGGCCATCCATCTAGGACCGGTGTTGCCACCGGCCTCGTGCGGTCTACCCGCGGACTCGGGCGGGCAGCCCTCGAACGTCCGCGCAGGAGCACCGGAGTGCTCCCTCTTGACCTTGCTCCGGGTGGGGTTTACCTAGCCGCCTGAGTCACCCCAGGCGCTGGTGGTCTCTTACACCACCGTTTCACCCTTACCCAGCGCCTGAGCGCTGGGCGGTCTGTTCTCTGTGGCACTGTCCCGCGGGTTACCCCGGGTGGGCGTTACCCACCACCCTGCCCTGTGGAGCCCGGACGTTCCTCGGGAGGATCCGAGGATCCCCACGCGGCCGTCCGCCCGGCTCGTCTGCCGTGCCGACCATGCTACCTGCCGGGAGGGCGGGCCTGCCGCCGACGCCGTCAGACAGGGGCGAACTCCACTTTCGCCGTGCCCGGGTCGGCCTGGGTGAGGCGGACCCGGAGGCGTTCGCCCAGGGGGAGGGGGGTGGTGCCCCTGACGGGGGCCACCACGGCCGGGTCGGTCAAGTGGACGGTGCCGACGGCCGGTTCGTCGTCCTTGACGTCGACGACCATCGCGTCGAAGACGTCGCCGACGCGGTCCTTGAGGAGCGCCGCCTCCACCAGGTCGACGCACTCGCGCTCGACCGTGTTGGCCCTGCGGGTGCCCTCGGCCATCTCCTTGGGGAGGGCGTCGAGCCCGGCGAGCACCCAGTCGGGGATGTCGGCGGTGGCGACCGCCACGAGGCAGAGCTCACTGGCGTAACGGTCGACGAGGCGGCGCAGGGGGGCCGTGCAGTGGGTGTACTCGTCGGCGACGGCGGCGTGCACCGCGGGGTGCGGGACGTTTCCGCCGGTGAACACGGTGTACCCGGCGCCGCGCAGCAGCGTCGTGCACTCCTGGAGGAACGCGGCGTGGCGCGGGTCGCGCGGGTCGAGGGAGCGGATGACCTGGGCGTACGGGACATGGTGCGGCCAGTCGATGCCCAGCGCCTGGGCGCAGAGGCGCAGCCGGGCGACGGCGCCGTCGGGGGCGCTGGGGAGGGTGCGCAGGACGCCGGTGCCGTACGCCAGCATCAGGTCGGCGGCGGCGATGCCGGTGAGCAGGGAGATCTGGGCGTTCCAGCCGTCGGCGGGGAGGGGGGCGCGGTACTCCAGGCCGTACCGCCCGTCGCGCTCGACGACCTCCTGCTCGGGAACGTTGAGGGAGATGCCCCCGCGCGCGACCTCCTGCTGTTCGCGCAGCCGCCCGATGTCCTGGAGGAGGGCGAGGGGCGGCTCGGCGGTACCGGCGTCGATCTGCCGCTGCGCCCCGTCGTAGTCGAGCCTGGCGCGGCTGCGGACGAGGGCGCGCTCGACGTGGGTGGCGGTGGTGGCCCCGTCGGCGTCCAGGTCGATGGTCCACAGGACGGCGGGGCGGGTGCGGCCCGGGAGCAGGCTGGCGGCGTCTTCGCTGAGTACGGGCGGGTGGAGCGGGATGCGCTCGTCGGGGAAGTAGAGGGTGTTCACGCGGCGGTGGGCCTCGGTGTCCACGGGGCTGCCGGGGACGACGTGGGCGGCGACGTCGGCGATGGCGTAATGCACGCGGTACCCGCTGCCGCGTTTGGCCAGGTGCATGGCCTGGTCCAAGTCCATGGACGCGGGTGGATCGATGGTGAAGAAGGGGAGGTCGGTGGCGTCGCGGGCGGGCAGCCGGGGGTTGCCCGCGGCTCTGTCCGCCTCGGCGAGGACGTCCGGGGGGAAGCGCTCGGGGACGTCGAGGGTGGTGCGGAGGTCGCGCAGGGCGGCCCTCAGCGGGTCGGCTGCGCCGGTCATACGGAGGTGGCGGCGAGGCATGCCCCGAGCGTAGGCCGCACGCCCGGGCTCGGCCCCTTTTCGGGGGCTGGGGCCGCAGGCCCCGCCCCTCAGGGGCGCGGGGAACTGCGCGACCAGCCACAGACGCCCCGCAGACGAAAGCGGGGTGGGGCCGCAGGCCCCGTCTGGGGTGCCGGGGCGCAGCCCCGCCTGGGGGCCGGGGGCCTGGGGGGCCGGGGGCCTGGCCCCGCCCAGGGGTGCAGAGGTGCCGCCCCGCCCAGGGGCGCAGGGGGCGCAGCCCCGCCCAGGGGCGCAGGGGGCGCAGCCCCGCCCAGGGGCGCAGGGGGCGCAGCCCCGCCCAGGGGCG
>NZ_JBHWUR010000013.1:0-54431 GCF_042737755.1 Streptomyces sp. NPDC059994 | reverse complement strand
GGGCGCAGGGGGCGCAGCCCCGCCCAGGGGCGCAGGGGGCGCAGCCCCGCCCAGGGGCGCAGGGGGCGCAGCCCCGCCCAGGGGCGCAGGGGGCGTGGCCCCGCCCAGGGGTGCAGGGGCGGGCCCCCGGGAACCCACCCCGCCCCCTCCCCGCCCCCGGAGGGTTTGGGGAAGGGGCGGGGTGGGGGCTTAATCTGGCTGCGGGGCCGCACCCCCGTCCCGTACCACCCCCAAGGAGACCCCGTGCTCGTGCTGCTCCCGCCCTCCGAAGGAAAGGCCGGCGGGGGGCGCGGGACGCCCCTCAAGGAGGAGGCGCTGTCCCTGCCGGGGCTCAGAACGGCCCGCGCCGCCGTCCTCGACGAGCTGGTCGAGCTGTGCCTCGGGGACGAGGACAAGGCCCGCGACGTGCTCGGCCTCAGCGAGGGCCTGCGCGGCGAAGTAGCCAAGAACGCCGAGCTCCGCACCGCCGGCACCCGCCCCGCCGGCGAGATCTACACCGGCGTCCTCTACGACGCCCTCGGCCTCGCCACCCTCGACCCCGCCGCCAAGCGCCGCGCCGCCAAGTCGCTGCTGGTCTTCTCCGGCCTCTGGGGCGCCGTCCGCATCACCGACCGCATCCCGTCGTACCGCTGCTCGATGGGCGTGAAGCTGCCGGGACCGGGCGCGCTCGGGGCGTACTGGCGCGGCGTCATGGACCCGGTCATGACCGAGGCCGCCGGGACCGGCCTCGTCCTCGACCTGCGCTCCTCCGCGTACGCCGCCGCCTGGAAGCCCAGGGGCGAGGTGGCCGGGCGGACCGCGACCGTACGCGTACTGCACTCCCAGATCGTCGACGGCGTCGAGAAGCGTTCGGTCATCAGCCACTTCAACAAGGCCACCAAGGGCCGCCTGGTGCGGGACCTGCTGCTGGCGGGGGCCGCCCCCGCCGACCCGGCGCGGCTCGTGGAGGCCCTGCGCGACCTCGGCTACGCCGTGGAGTGCGCCGCCCCCGCCAAGCCGGGCAAGGCGTGGGCGCTGGACGTGGTCGTGGAGCAGATCCACTAGCCAAGCCCGCTCCTCCCGTTGCACCCTCCGCAACAGTCGTTGCAGGCCCCGCATCCGCCCGGCAGGATGCCCCCATGACCTCCGTCCTGGACCTCGCCCCCGTCGTCCCCGTGGTCGTCCTCGACGACGTGGCCGACGCCGTACCGCTCGCGCGGGCCCTCGTGGCGGGCGGGCTGCCGGCGATCGAGGTGACCCTGCGTACGCCCGCCGCGCTCGACGCGATCCGGGCGATCGCGGACGGCGTGCCGCAGGCCGTGGTCGGGGCCGGGACCGTGGTGTCGGCCGCCGGGGTCGCCGACTCCGTGGCGGCCGGGGCGCGCTTCCTGGTCAGCCCCGGCTGGACCGGCGGCCTCCT
Organism: Streptomyces sp. NPDC059994; assembly: GCF_042737755.1. Taxonomy (NCBI): domain Bacteria; kingdom Bacillati; phylum Actinomycetota; class Actinomycetes; order Kitasatosporales; family Streptomycetaceae; genus Streptomyces; species Streptomyces sp. NPDC059994. The sequence goes on along the minus strand of NZ_JBHWUR010000013.1, from coordinate 53,032 downwards.
CGACGCGATGAGCGCGTCCGGGGTCCCGTTCCTGCCCGGGGTCGCGACCGCGTCCGAGGTGGTGGCGCTCCTGGAACGCGGGGTCAGCGAGATGAAGTTCTTCCCGGCGGAAGCGGCGGGCGGTACCGCCTATCTGAAATCCCTCGCCGGGCCGCTTCCCGGCGCCCGCTTCTGCCCCACCGGCGGCATCTCGCTCGCCTCGGCGCCGGAGTATCTGGCGCTGCCGAACGTGGGCTGCGTCGGAGGTACGTGGATGCTGCCCCCGGACGCGCTCGCCGCGCGGGACTGGGGGCGGGTGGAGGCGCTGGCCCGGGAGGCGGCGGCGCTGCGCTGACGGGTGCGGTCATTCGGCTGCGGGCCGGCGGGGGCTGGTCGCGCAGTTCCCCGCGCCCCTTGAATGCACCCCTTCGGGGCGCCCCCGCAGGGGCGCGGGGCTGTGACACTCCGCCGCGTGGGCGCGAGCAACCCGGCACGGTCCGCAGACAAACCCCGGGCCGAACCCTCAGCGCAGATGCGACGTCTCATTGAGCAGCCGCACCGACGCGTTGCCGTCGCCGTAGTACGCCACCGCCGACACCGACGCCGCCGACAGCTCCATCCGGAACAGCGACTCCGGCGGGGCGCCCAGGGCGAGCCGGACCAGCGTCTTGACCGGGGTCACATGCGTGACCAGCAGGACCGTGCGGCCCTCGTACGCCGTGAGCAGCCGGTCCCGGGTCGCCGAGACGCGCCGCGACACCGTCGCGAAGCTCTCGCCGCCGCCCGTCGGCGCCGCCTTGGGCGAGGCGAGCCACGCGTCGAGATCGGCGCCGTACCGCTCGCGCACCTCCGCGAAGGTCAGGCCCTCCCACGCGCCGAAGTCCGTCTCGCGCAGGCCTTCCTCGACCCTTACGTCCAGACCGAGGCGCGCCGCGACCGCCGCCGCCGTCTCGCGGCAGCGCCGCAGCGGGGACGAGACGACCGCCTGGATCGTGCCCCGGGCCGCCAGCGCGACGGCCACCTGCTCGGCCTGGCGACGGCCCGCCGCCGACAGCTCCGGGTCGGAGCCGCCGCTGCCGGAGAACCGCTTCTCGGGGGTCAGCGCGGTCTCGCCGTGCCGCAGCAGGACGAAGGTCGTCGGCGTACCCAGGTCGGGCGCGCTCCACCCGGCCGCCGGGGCCCCGCCCGTGGCCGTCCGGGCCGGAGCCGGAACGGTGGCCGTGGCCGCGGCGGCAGCCGGAGCCGTCACGGAAGACGTCCCCAGTGCCGCCCGGGCCCGCGCCGCACCCGCCGCCGCGTCCCCGACGACCCGCGCCGCACCCGCGTCGGCGGAGCCGGAACCCGCGTTCAGCGCCGCCATGGACGCCGAGGGCTCCCACTGCTTGCCGCGCTTGCCCGCGTCCATCGCCTCGTTGGCGAGCCGGTCCGCGTGCTTGTTCTTCTCGCGCGGGATCCACTCGTACGTGATCTGCGCGGGCGGCAGGATCCGCCCGGCCTCGGCCGCGAGCGGCTTCATGTCGGGGTGCTTGATCTTCCAGCGGCCCGACATCTGCTCGACGACCAGCTTGGAGTCCATCCGGACCCGGACCTTCGCCGCCGGGTCCAGGGCCTTCGCGGCCTTCAGTCCGGCGATCAGGCCCTTGTACTCGGCGACGTTGTTGGTCGCGACGCCGATGTACTCCGCCGCCTCGGCCAGCGTCTCGCCCGTCACCGGGTCGAGGACCACCGCGCCGTAACCGGCCGGGCCCGGATTGCCCCGGGAGCCGCCGTCGGCCTCGACAACGAACTGCCGCACTACAGGCCCGACTCCGACGTACGGACCAGGATGCGGTGGCAGTTCTCGCACCGCAGCACGGTGTCCGGGGACGCCGCCTTGACGTCGTTGACCTCGGTGATGTTGAGCTCCAGCCGGCAGCCCTCGCACTTGCGCTGGTAGAGGCGGGCCGCGCCGACGCCGCCCTGCTGCGAGCGGAGCTTGTCGTAGAGCTTCAGCAGATCGGCGGGGATCACGCCCGCGACGACCTCGCGCTCCTTGGCCACGTCGGCGGCCTCGGCGTCGATCTGCTGGGTCGCGGCGCCGCGGCGGGCGGTCGCGTCGTCGGTCTTCGACTGCACGGAGGAGACGCGCTCGGTCAGCTCGGCCGCCCGCTCCTGGGCGGACTCACGGCGCTCCATGACCTCCAGGACGACGTCCTCCAGGTCACCCTGGCGCTTGGCGAGCGAGACGATCTCGCGCTGGAGGGACTCCAGGTCCTTGGGGGACGAGACGGCGCCCGAGTCCAGGCGCTGCTGGTCGCGGGCGGCGCGCTGGCGGACCTGGTCGACGTCCTGCTCGGCCTTGGTCTGCTCGCGGGCGGTGTCGCTCTCCTCGGTCTGCGCGGCGACCAGCAGGTCGCGGAGCTGGGCGAGGTCCTTGTTCAGCGACTCGATCTCGGCGTGCTCGGGCAGCGAGTTCCGCTTGTGGGCGAGCTGCGACAGGCGTACGTCGAGGGCCTGTACGTCGAGGAGGCGGATCTGGTCGGCGGGCGCGGCGTTCAGTTGGGGGCTCCAGAAGAGTGGTGGGATGACCAGGGGTCGGTGACCGTCTTCGAGACGTGGACCCGCAGGTCCCAGCCGTGACGGTCGGAAATCTCGTCGAGTTGTGCGGCGGCCTGCTCGCACCAGGGCCACTCGGTGGCCCAGTGGGCGGCGTCGATCAGGCCCAGCGGTGCGTGGTGGGTGGCCTCCGACACCGGGTGGTGGCGCAGGTCCGCGGTGAGGAAGGCATCGGCTCCCGACGCCCGTACGGCGTCGAAGAGGCCGTCGCCCGAGCCGCCGCTGACCGCGACGGTCTTCACCAGCGCCCCGGTGTCGCCCGCGACCCGGATCCCCTGCGCGGTGGCGGGCAGCCGGGCGGCGGCGCGGGCGGCGAACTCGCCCAGCGTCACCGGGTGGTCCAGTTCGCAGATCCGGCCGAGGCCGCGGCGGCCCGAGGGGTCGGTGGCATCGGGCACGAGCGGCCGGACGACCCGGAGGTCCAGGGCGCCCGCGAGGGCGTCGGAGACGCCGGGGTCGGCGGTGTCGGCGTTGGTGTGGGCGACGTGCAGCGCGATGTCGTGCTTGATCAGGGTGTGCACGACCCGGCCCTTGAAGTGGCCGGCCGCGACCGTCGTCGTACCGCGCAGATAGAGCGGGTGGTGGGTGACGATCAGATCGGCGCCGAGCTCCACGGCCTCGTCCGCGATCTCCTGTACGGGGTCGACGGCGAGCAGCACGCGCCGGACCTCCGCGTCGGGCTCGCCGCAGACGGTGCCGACCGCGTCCCACCCCTCGGCCCGCTCGGGCGGCCAGAGGGCGTCGAGCGCGGCGATGACTTCAGACAGACGGGGCACGGACACAGGTTACCCGCGCGGGGCGCCCCGCCCACCATGGCTTCGGCCCCGCCCGCCCCGGGCGGCTGCTCAGGTACGCCTTGCCTTACTCGCACCGCACTGCACATCCGTCGCCCCGCTCACAGGAGAATCGCCCGATAGCCACCCTTTGGTGTGAAGCGGGTGGTCTCGTGTTGTTCGGCAGGAAGTGCGAAAACTACCTTCATGGGCCGGAGGTGAGCCATCTCATGACGGCCTTGGCCATCGAGACCGCTGCCGGGAACGGCGCGGCCCGGCAGACGGAGTTCACGATCACCGCGGACGGCGCCTACGCGGCCCGCCTGGCAAGGCGAGAGGGCGGGGGCGACCGCTGGTTCCCCGAGCGGTGGACGCTCGACGGACCCGAGCCGTACGCGGTGCCGCTGCCCGGCAACCAGCCGGAGGAGCCGGACGCCTCGGTGCTGCCGATGGCGGACGGGCGGGTGCTGATCCACCGCCGGGTCGCGGACCGGGACGCCTTCGCCCTGCTCTATCCGACCGGCCCCGGCACCGGCGAGCTCGCCCTGGGCGCGGTCGCCCACGACGGCATGCCCGGGCGGCGGATGACCCTGCTGCCGCCGTCCCCGAACGGCAGCTGTGCGTACGCGCTGGCGGCCGGGCCGCAGGACAGCACGATCTGGCTGGTGGCGGGCGGCGCCTTCGGCCCGGAGCCGGTCGCGACCCTCAAGGGCCACTGCTCGGGCGGCGTCTGGCTGGACCGGACGGGCCGGATGCTCGCCGTGGACCGGGAGCTGGACGGGCGGACCAAGGCGGTCGCGGTGGACCTGGAGCGCGGCGGCGAGGTGACCCCGCTCCTCCAGATCACCGAGGAGAGCCAGGACCGGCTGCTGCTCGCGGACCCGGACACCGGTCTGCTGCTGCTGCGCTCCGACGCGCCCGGTCACGACCGGCTCGGCTGGGGCGTGCTCGGCTCCACCCTTCCGGTCCGCTTCCCCGAGTGCCTGCGGCTCGCGGACGCGGCGGTCACGCCGTTCGCCGTGCAGCCCGGGCAGGCGCTGATGCCGGAGAGCTGCGCGGTGGCGCTGCGGATCGACGCGGCGGCGGGCACCTGGCTCGGGGTGTGGCGCCCGGCCGGCCGCCGGCTGCACCAGCTGGCCGCGCCCGAGGGGTGGCTGGCGGGCTCGGGCCTGTGGACCCGGTACGGGGTGCTGCGGCTGCCGTGCGCGACGCCCGCGGCACCCTGCTCGGTGGCTGCGGTCCCGGCCCCGGCGGACGTGCCGCGGCCCGCCCCCGTACCGCTGAAACCGCAGGCCCCCCGGCCCGTACCGCTCGCGCAGGCACCGCTGACCGGCCGTCAGTAGGCCGTGGGCGTCTGGTTAAGATCCACGGCGAACGCAACGGACGAACCACAACGGGGTGACTGCACCACATGTCCGAGACACTGACCGCCGTGTCCGCCGAAGCCACGACGGACCCCGACGGCCACGGCCGGCACCGGGGCGGCGCCGCGGTGACCGAGGAGCCGACCCACGAGGCCCACGGTCGCCATCGCAGGATGGACCCGGGGGCGAGCTGATCGGATGGCTGGGGCCGGGACGCGATGGCGTCCCGGCCCCAGCCACTCAGGGGCGCGGGGCTGTGACATCTGCGGCTCCGCCGCGATGGGGGTCCCCCCTGTTCGAGCGAAGCCGAGAACTTGGGGGAGCGACCCCAGTCCCAGACGGCCCGCACCCGGCAGACAAACGAGTCAGCCCCGCTTCAACCCCAGCACTTCGGCGGCGCCGAACGTCTCCCCGGCGGGCCGGGAGGCGAAGTACGGCCCGAGCAGCCCATCCAACTCCTCAAACCCGAACGTCTCCTTGGCCGCGTCGAACTTGGCGGCCACCCTGGGGCGCTCCACGATCGCGACCATCCCGCCGTGCACCACCATCAACTGGCCGTTGACCCGGCCGGCCGCCGGGGACGCCAGATAGCCGACGAGCGGCGCCACATGCTCGGGCGCCAGCGGGTCGAGCCGCCCCTCCCCCGGCTCCTCGCCGCCTGGATTTGCTGAGATTGCCGCGAAGACGTCCTCGGTCATCCGGGTGCGGGCACGCGGACAGATGGCGTTGGCGGTGACCCCGTACCTGGCGAGCGCGAGGGCCGTGGAGGTGGTCAGACCCACGATCCCGCCCTTGGCGGCCGCGTAGTTGGGCTGTCCGGCCGACCCGGCGAGGAACGCCTCCGAGGAGGTGTTGACGATCCGGCCGTAGACCGGGCCGCCCGCCGCCTTGGACCGCTCGCGCCAGTGCGCGGCGGCGAAGTGGGTGGTGTTGAAGTGGCCCTTGAGGTGGACGTGGATCACCGCGTCCCACTCCGACTCGGTCATCGAGAAGATCATCCGGTCCCGCAGGATGCCCGCGTTGTTGACCAGGACGTCGAGCTTCCCGTACCTGGCGACCGCCAGTTGGACCAGCTCGCGGGCCTGTTGGTGGTCGGCCACGTCGCCGGTGTGGGCGACCGCCGTGCCGCCCGCCGCGTGGATCTCGGCGGCGACCTCCTCGGCGGGCCCGGCCGAGGCCTCGCCGGAGCCGTCCCGGCCCGGCTGCCCGAAGTCGTTGACGACGACGGACGCGCCGAGCCGGGCGAGTTCGAGTGCCTCGGCCCGGCCCAGGCCCCGCCCTGCGCCGGTGACGATCGCGGACAGGCCTTCAAGGGGCAGTGCTGCCATGCCGGTCGGCTCCTCTCGGGTTCACAGGGAGATGCTCGTACGCAGGGCCTCGCCCGTGCGCATCTGGTCGAGCGCGTCGTTGATCGCGGCGAGCGGCACCCGGTGGGTGATCAGGCCCTCCAGGTCGATCCGGCCCGCCCGCCACAGCGCGACGGCCCGCTCGTAGGACCGCAGCACATCGCCGCCGCCGTACAGGGACGGCAGGATGCGCTTCTCGTCGAAGAACAGCTCGAACATGTTGACCTGGAAGAAGTCGTCCATGGCGCCCGCGCCGACCACGCACAGGGTGCCGCCGCGCCGGGTCGCCCCGTAGGCGGTGCGGGTGGTGGCGGACTTGCCGACGACCTCGAAGACGTAGTCGAAGCCCTCGCCGCCGGTGATCCGCTGCTTGGCGTCGTCGAGTTCGCTGGGCGAGACGGCCTCGGTCGCGCCGAAGGTGAGCGCGGCCTCGCGCCGGGAGGCCACCGGGTCCACGGCGACGATCTGCGCCGCGCCCTGCACCCTGGCCCCCTGGATGGCGGAGATGCCGACCCCGCCGCAGCCGATGACGGCGACCGACGAACCGGCCTGCACCTTCGCGGTGTTGATGGCCGCGCCGAGCCCGGTGGTCACCCCGCACCCGATGAGCGCGGCGATCTCGTACGGCACGTCGTCGGGGATCGGGACCGCGCACCCGGCGGCGACCACGACCTCCTCCGCGAAGGTGCCGGTGCCCGCGAAGCCGAAGAGGTCGCCGCCGGGGCGCTTGAAGTTGGGGGTGCCCGCGTTCATGAACCCGGCGAGACAGAGGTGGGTCTGGCCGCGCCTGCAGGACGGGCAGACACCGCAGGCGGGCAGCCAGCACACCAGCACGCGGTCGCCCGGGGCCAGCGAGGTGACCCCGTCGCCGACGTCGAGGATCTCGCCCGCGCCCTCGTGGCCGGGGATGAAGGGGGCGGGCTGCGGGAGCACCCCGTTCATCGCGGAGATGTCGGAGTGGCAGAGCCCGGTCGCCCGGATCCGGATCCTCACCTTCCCTGGTCCGAAACCCACCGCCTCGACGTCGTCGAGCACATCGAGCTTGTCCTGGCCGATCTCGTGCAGTACGGCTGCGCGCATGGTGCGGCTCCCCTCTGATGAGCCCTCTGGCTGAGCCCTCTGGCTGAGCCTTCTGATGAGCCTTTCGATGAGCCTTGGCTGAGGCGGTTCAGACGTGTTCGACGAGCGTGTCGGAGAGCACCGGCGCGTCGTCCCGCTCGGCGGCCGTCACCGACACCTGGACGCGGCCCTGACCGGCCCACATCCGGATGCGCAGGGTCTCGCCGGGGAAGACGACCCCGGTGAAGCGGGTGGCGTACGAGCGGACGCGGGCCACCTCGCCGCCGAGCAGGGTGTCGACGACCGCCTTGAGCGTCATGCCGTACGTGCAGAGCCCGTGCAGGATCGGCCGGTCGAACCCGGCGAGCGCGGCGAAGTCGGGGTCGGCGTGGAGCGGGTTCCAGTCGCCGGAGAGCCGGTAGAGCAGCGCCTGTTCCTCGCGCACCTTCCGCTCGACGGTGTGGTCGGGGGCGCGGTCGGGCTGTTCGGTACGGGCGGAGGGGCCGCGCTCGCCGCCGAAGCCGCCCTCGCCGCGTACGAAGATCTGGGCGTCGCTGGTCCACAGCGGCCCCTCCGCGTCGACGGCCTCGGTGCGCAGTACCAGGACGGCGGCCTTGCCCTTGTCGTAGACGGCGGCCACCTTGGAGGTGGAGACGGCCTTGCCCCGTACCGGGATCGGGCGGTGCAGGACGATGGCCTGGCCGCCGTGGAGCACGGCCGCGAGGTCGACCTCGATGCCGGGGGCCGTGAGCCCGCCGACCACGCCCATGCCGGCGCCCGCGACGGTGGCGAAGGAGGGCAGCACGTGCAGCTTCGACTCCAGGGTGTACCGCAGCTCGTCGGGGTCGGTCGCCGGAACGCCCGCCCCGAGTCCCAGGTGGTAGAGCTGGATGTCCTTGTGGTCCCAGACGATCTCGGTGGACCGGGGCTCGGCGGCGAGCGCCTTCGCGACGTCGATGGGCATACGGGGCCTGCTCCTTGGAGGTGGGAAGACCTCGGCGCGGCCGTCCGCACCGTCGGCCGCACCGAGGTCGTGCGGGACCGGCTCCGGGCGCCGGTTCTAGAACGCGTTCTAGGGCTCGATGGCCCCTATGTATAACGCAGCACCCTGGGATTGGGAACACTTCTGACGCACCGTCAGCTTCGCTGTATTCTGCGGGTTGTGGGTGGCTGGTCGCGCAGTTCCCCGCGCCCCCTTGGGGGTTGGGGGTCTCCGGTGCCGACAGGGGCAGGGACCGCAGGCCCCGCCCGTCAGGGGCGCGGGGAGCTGCGCGACCAGCCCCCACCGAACCTGCGGACCAACGGAGGCCCGGGGGCGCAGCCCCAACTCGGCTGCCCGCCCAGGGCCTTAGGGAAGGGGCGGGGTGGGGAATCGAACCCCCGGCTGCAAACATGGCCGCATGGTCCAAGCGCCCCCAGACACCGCCGCCATACCCACCCGGACGAACAACACCCGCACCTGGCTCGTCCTGCTCGCCGCCTGCGCCGGGCAGTTCCTCGTCGTGCTCGACGTCTCCGTCGTCAACGTGGCCCTGCCCTCGATGCGGACCGGACTGGGGATGACCCCGACCGGGCTGCAGTGGGTCGTCAACGCCTACTCCATCGCGTACGCCGGTTTCATGCTCCTCGGCGGCCGCGCCGGAGACCTCTTCGGGCGCAAGCGCATGTTCCTCGTCGGGCTCGGCCTGTTCACCGCCGCCAGCCTCGCCGGCGGGCTCGCCCAGGAGGGCTGGCAGCTGCTGCTGGCGCGCGGCGTGCAGGGACTCGGCGCCGCGGTACTCGCGCCGTCCACCCTCACCATCCTCACCGCCGCCGTCCCCGAGGGGGCGGCCCGTACCAGGGCCATAGGCACTTGGGCGGCGGTCGGCGCGGGCGGCGGCGCGGCGGGCGGGCTCGTCGGCGGGGTGCTCACCGACACGCTGTCGTGGCGCTGGGTGCTGCTCATCAACGTGCCGGTCGGCGCCCTCGTCCTCACCGGCGCCACCCTGTGGATCACGGAGAGCCGCGCGGCCACCCGCAACCGCCTGGACCTGCCCGGTGCGGTCGCCGTCACCGGCGGGCTCGCGGTCCTCGCGTACGGCATCGCGCAGACCGAACAGGCCGGCTGGACCGCGCCGCGGACCCTCGCCACGCTGCTCGGCGGGCTCGCGCTGCTGGGCGCGTTCCTCGTCGTCGAGACGCGGGCGGCGGCGCCGCTGATGCCGTTGCGGCTGCTGCGGCTGCGGGCGGTGTCGTCGGCCAACGTGGTGATGTTCGCCTGCGGCTCGGCCACCTTCTGCACCTGGTACTTCATGACGCTGTACGCCCAGAACGTCCTCGGCTACACCCCGCTGGGCGCCGGACTCGCCCTCATTCCCAGCTCGTTGAGCATCGTCCTCGGCGCCAAGATCGCACCCCGGCTGATGCCGGTGACCGGGACCCGCAACCTCACCGTCCTCGGCGTCCTGATCGCCGCCGCCGGGTTCGGCTGGCAGTCCACGATGCACGCGCACGACCCGTACTGGATGGCGATCCTGGTGCCCGGCGTGCTGATGATGACCGGCGCGGGGCTCGCGACGACGCCGCTCGCCTCCCTCGCCACCTCCGGCGCCGCGCCGGGCGAGGCCGGGCTCGTCTCCGGGCTGATCAACACCTCCCGCACGATGGGCGGCGCGCTCGGCCTCGCCATCCTGTCGACCGCCGCCACCGCCCGTACCGGCGACTCGCTGACGCCCGAGGCGCTCACCGACGGCTACGCGCTCGCCTTCCGCACCGGCGGTTTCGTCCTGCTCGCGAGCACGGTGGTCGCGCTGGTGTGGCTGCCCAGGAGCACGAAGCGCTGACCGCTCAGAGCCAGCCCTGCTGCCGTGCCGCCCGCACCGCCTCCATACGGTTGCGGGTGGCCGTCTTGCCGATCGCCGACGAGAGGTAGTTGCGTACCGTCGACTCCGACAGGTGCAGCTTCCCCGCGATGTCGGCGACGGTCGCGCCGTCCACCGAGGCGTTAAGGACGTCCCGCTCCCGCGCGGTCAGCGGGTTCGCGCCCGCGCTGAGCGCGGCCGCGGCGAGCGCCGGGTCGATCACCGTCTCGCCGCGCAGCACCCGCCGGATCGCCTCGGCCAGATCCTCCACCGGCCCGTCCTTCACCAGGAACCCGGCCGCGCCCGCCTCCATCGCGCGCCGCAGATACCCGGGCCGGCCGAACGTGGTGAGGATGAGCACCCGGCAGTCGGGGCACTCCTCGCGCAGCTCGGCCGCCGCGTCGAGGCCGCTGAGGCCCGGCAGTTCGATGTCCAGGAGGGCGACGTCGGGCCGGGCGGTGAGCGCCTCGGCCACGATCCGGTCGCCCGCCGACACCTGGGCTACCACCTCGATGTCCTCCTCCAGGCCGAGCAGCAGGGCCAGAGCGCCGCGCATCATGCCCTGGTCCTCGGCGAGGAGGACTCTTACGGACTTTCCTGGGCGGTGGTCTTGGGGCATCTCGTTCATACAGCCAGGCTATGGCCAGTGCCGCCGCTCAGGCGCACGGCAGCCCCGGCCAGCGCTCGGGAGAGAACGCCGACCGGGGGCCGCACCACTTCGTCAGTCCTGTTTGGGCAGGAGGACGAATCCCCGCGTTGGGGCCGGTCGCTTCCCGGGAGGCTCAGGGCGGGTTACGCGGAGCTTCGCCATGACGTGCCCCAACACGTCAGGGGTGATGGGCTTGCGGGTCGATAGTTCGGCGCTGTCGTACAGACCCCACTTCCCCGCCGGGGCCTCCGGATCCACCGGCGCGACCACCCACGAAATGCCCATCCGCCGCAGCTTGGCGTCCGTCAGGCGGGCTTCTTCCGCGTCCATGCCCTCACCTCTCAGCCGTAGGTGCAGGAAGCCTAGCCGTCATCGCCCTCCCCGCTGCCTCCTGAGCAGTGGGAAGCGCAATTGCCGGGGTTGATCGGCCCGCACCCTCCGGGCTTGGGGGTGTGGGAGCAGTTCGCGGCCACGGCGACCAAGGCCGTGGTCGGTCCCGTCCACAGCTCGCCGTCCACGCTGTACCCGGTCTGTTCGATCAGCGCTACCGTGCGGGTCAGCGCGTGGGGGTCGTGCCGCTCCTGATCGGGGCGCTCGGGCCAGTGGTGCACGAAGCGGCCAAGCCGGTCACACAGCTTCTCGTACAGATCCGTGTGCAGGATCAGTGCGTGCCGTCCCTCGTCCACGACGTTGGACGGGGTGATCCTCACCGTGGGGAACTGGGCTGCGGCAGCGACGAACTTGAGCGCTTCCACCACGATCCGCTGTGCCGTAGCGTCGGGCATATCGGGGTTGTTGTCACTGACTGTTGCGACCACACCCCCGAACCCGTCAGGGGTCAGCAGGGTCCGTGCATCGCGCATGTGCGGTACCTCCCTGATAGGAGCCCGCCCTGGTTGCTCGACCTGCCAGGGTTTCCACCAGCCGGGGCGGGCACTTGGACCTCACCCGGCCCATTCCGCTTCACGGTCGCGTGCGGCCGGGCGAGGAGTCCAGGAACGCGGGAGTCGCCCGGCGTTGCGGTGATGCTTGCGCAGGGCTCGCAGTTGGAGGAGCTCGCGGTCGTTGGCCTCCCGTACCGCGATAGCCCGCGTCTGCCAGCGAAGACCGGACGGGCGGGTGAGCGTCAGTATGAGCCCGCGCTGCTCGCGCACCTCCCCGACCATCTGACTGGCCGTGTCGTACACCGGGGTCCCGGGCTTCCATGTCGTAGCCATGCGTCGCATCGTGGCGCACCCTTCCGGACCTATCGCCGCATCATCCGGGGACAGTTGGCGCGTTCGTCGGTACGGTCTCCAGAAGGCCCGAACGTCCGCGTCGAAGGGGTTGACTTGAACGCCGCCTTACGCCTCGCCATGGACAACGCGGGTGTTACTCCCCGCCAGCTGGCACACCGGGTAGGGGTATCGCTGAAGCAAGTGGAACGATGGCTCGCGGACGAGGCACTGACACCGCACCTACGGAACCGCGAGGATGCCGCTCGGGCGCTGGGAGTAGATGAAGAGATGTTGTGGCCGCAAGCAGTGAAGGACCGGATCAAGACCGGCAACGACCGGGAGATGGTGCACAGCTATCCCTATCGGTCCGCCTGCCCGTCAACCGTATGGGCTGACCTTGTCGAAGGCGCGACGGCCGAGCTGTTCTTCGCCGGGTTCACCAACTACTTCTTCTGGAGCCAGGTTCCCCAGTTCTCCGAGACGATCCGGCGGAAAGCCGAGGCGGGATGCCGGGTCCGCTTCCTGCTCGGCGACCCCGAGGGCGAGGTGACACGCCAGCGTGAGGCTATCGAGGAGGTGGCGCTGACCGTATCCACGCGCATCAGGACCACGTTGGAGCATCTTGAGCGCCTCGGCCCTGTCGAAGGTGTGGAGGCGCGGTTCTCGTCTCCTCTCGATGCGATCAATCACGTGAGCCTGTCCGTCTTCCGGTTCGACCACGACGCACTCGTCACACCCCATCTGGCGCGCCTGGTCGGCCACGACTCACCCCTGTTGCATCTGCGCCGACAGAGGGACGGGGGCATGTTCGACCGGTTCGCGGAGCACAGCGAGGAGCTGTGGGAACGGGCCGAGCCCCTACAGCCCTGATGCAGCGACGCAGCCCCTCATGCCCGGGCGACCCCGCGCCCCGTCCCCAACTCCGCTTCCAGCTAGGCGTCGAGCGGGTCGACCGGGAGCTCGGCGGTCACCTGGAAGCCGCCGCGCGGCCCGGGGCCCGCTTCGAGTGAGCCGCCGGCCGCCGCGAGGCGTTCGGTGAGACCCTTCAGACCCGTGCCGCCGATGCGTGGACCGGGGGCGACGGGCTGTTCGGACGGTACGCCGCGCCCGTCGTCGGTGATCTTCAGCCGTACCCGTCCGGGCGTGCCGTCGACCACGATCTCGCAGCGGGCGGCGCCACTGTGCCGTACGACGTTGGTGACCGCCTCCCGTACGACCCAGCCGAGCAGCGCCTCCACCTGTGAGGGCAGCGGCGGGCCCGACAGGCGTACCACCGGCTCCACTTCGGCCGCCACGAGCGCCGAGCGGGCCCGGTCCAGCTCGGTGCCGAGGCTGCCCTCGCGGTAACCGGTGACGGCCTCGCGGATCTCGGTGAGCGCCTGGCGGCCGACCGACTCGATATCGGCGACCTGGCCGAGCGCGGCGTCCAGGTCGCGCGGCGCGAGGCGGCGGGCCGCCTCCGACTTCACCACGATCACCGAGAGCGTGTGGCCGAGCAGGTCGTGCAGGTCCCGGGAGAAGCGGAGACGTTCCTTCTCCACGGCGGTACGGGCCAGTTCCTGGCGGGTGTCGCGCAGTTCGCGCACGGTCTGGGAGAGCGAGAGGACCGCCGCCGTCACCATGCCGGAGAGGAACGTGCCGTACGCGATGGTCACGTTGTCCCACACCTCGCCGGCCTCCATGCCGGAGATGGCGCCCGCCGAGGCCGCCAGGACCATGATCGTGAGGCCGAGCCTGCGGTCCCGCAGCACCGCGCCGCAGGCCAGCGCGAGCAGCGGGAAGAAGAACAGCCAGGTGCCGCCGTAGGCGATCGCGAGGCCGTAGGTGATCGCGGCCATCGCGGCCAGGATCACCAGCGTCGTCCGGCTCTCCCGCTTCTCCTTGACGAAGGCGCGGAAGGAGATCGTGATGTAGAGCGAGTTGAAGGCCAGCAGACCCGCGCCGCCGATCCACGGGTTCGGGGTCCTGCCCTCGACCAGGTTGGAGAACGAGCCCAGGCCCATCAGGAGCCAGGGCAGCAGCGTGTAGCCGCTCGCCGGGGGGCCGGGGAGGTCGGCGTCGCGCTCGCATGGCGAAGACCGCTCCGGCTTGTGTCCCGTGAGCTCCGGCAGCTTCGGCAGGAGTCGTGCCACTGTCTCGTTCTCCCCGTTCATCGGGCTCACACCGTCCTCGCGGACCGTCGGTAGGAGACCACGGCGTACGAGCCGAACGCCAGCAGCCAGGCGCCGAGCACCGCGACCGTCCCGGGCCCGGGGGCCGAGCCGTGCGAGACGGCCCAGCCGAGCTCCGCGAACCGGTGGGCCGGTGGATGTCGTGCCTGTCTGCGTCATGTCTGTGACGCTACGGATCCGCCCCGGGCGCCCGGCAGATGTTCTTGTACGGGGTTGAGTGGGACAAATGTACTGGTGGTTCGTTCGTCTGCGGGCCCGGTGGGGGCTGGTCGCGCAGTTCCCCGCGCCCCCAGGTATCCCCAGCCCCTCCGGTGTTCGAGGTGCGGGCCCCTTCAGGGGCGCGCGGAACTGCGCGACCAGCCACGGACGACCCGCAGACGAACGGGGCCCGGGGCGGAGCCCCGAAGCGGGGGCGGGGACGCAGCCCCAGCGGGGGTAGCGGGGGGGGCAGACCCCAGCGGGGGGTACCGGGGGCGCAGGCCCCGTGAGCGGGGTGCAGGGGCCGCAGGCCCCGCCACGGGGTCCGGGGGCGCAGCCCCCGGGAAGCGAGCCTCAACCACCCACCCACCCCCGGAGGGTTAAGGGAACGGGCGGGGTGGGGGCTACCTCCGTAGGAGCGTCAGCACTGCCGCTCCCCCCAAGCCGATGTTGTGCGCCAGCCCCACCGCCGCCCCCTCCACCTGCCGCCGGCCCCCCTCCCCCCGCAACTGCGCCACCAGCTCCCCCACCTGCGCAAGCCCCGTCGCCCCCAGCGGATGCCCCTTGGAGATCAACCCCCCGGACGGGTTCACCACCCACCGGCCCCCATACGTCGTCGCCCCGGACTCCACGAGCTTCCCGGACTCCCCCTCCCCGCACATCCCCAGCGCCTCGTACGTCAGCAGCTCGTTGATGGAGAAGCAGTCGTGGAGCTCGATCACGTCGACGTCCTCGATGCCGAGGCCGGAGCGCTCGTAGACGAGACGCGCCGCCGCCCGCGACATGCCCGCGCCGACGACGTCGATGCACCGGCCGGAGGCGAACGACTCCTCCGTGTCCGTCGTCATCGCCTGGGCGACGATCTCCACCGCCCGTTCCTCCAGGCCGTGTTCGGCGGCGAAACGCTCGGAGACGACGACGGCCGCCGCCGCGCCGTCCGATGTCGGGGAGCACTGGAGCTTGGTCAGGGGGCGGTGGATCTCCTTCGAGGCGAGTACCTCCGCCACCGAGTAGTCCACCTGGAACTGCGCGTTCGGGTTGTTCACCGAGTGGCGGTGGTTCTTCGCGCCGACCGCCGCCAGCTGCGCCTCGGTCGTCCCGTACAGCTCCATGTGCTCACGCGCCGCGTTGCCGAAGATCTGTGCGGTCGGCGGGCTCATCCCGAAGCCGTGGGCGGCGGCCATGACGGAGTAGTGGCGGGCCACCGGGGACGTCGCGAAGTCGCCGCCGTCCGCGCCGCCGCCCAGCGCGCCCCGCTTCATCTTCTCGAAGCCCAGCGCGAGCACGCACTCGCTCGCCCCGCCCTCCACCAGCTGCCGCGCCAGCATCAGCGCGCCGGCGCCCGTCGCGCAGTTGTTGTTGACGTTGTGGACGGGGACGCCGGTCAGACCGAGTTCGTACGCCGCCCGCTGGCCCGCCGTCGACGGCTGGAAGCAGTAGCCCGCCAGGACCTGCTCCACCCGCCCGTACGCGATCCCGGCGTCCGCCAGCGCCGCCGTCCCGGCCTCCCGTGCCATGTCCCAGTACTGCCACTCCCGCGACTCGGGCTTCTCGAACTTCGTCATGCCGACACCGGCCACAAAGCTCTTCACATCCGTACTCCTTCAGTCTCGCGGCAGGCCGAGGATCCGCTCGGCCACGACATTGAGCTGGACCTGGGTGGTGCCGCCCGCGATGGTCAGACAGCGGGACATCAGATAGCCGTGGACGGCCCGCCGCGCCGGGCCCTCGGCCGCCGCGCCCGCCGGGCCGAGCAGCTCCAGGGCGAGATCGGCCACTTTCTGCTGGTGGGCGGTCTGGACGAGCTTGCGCACGCTCGCCCCCGCGCCGGGCTCCAGGCCCGACACCTGGAGCATCGTGGTGCGCAGCCCGATGCAGGCGAGCGCGTGCGCCTCGGCGGCCAGCGCCCCGATCCGGGCGCGGTACGAGCCGTCCAGGCCGTCGGCGCGGGCGAGCAGCGCCTCCAGGCCGGTGTCGAAGGTCAACTGGTCGGCCATGTGGACGCGTTCGTTGCCCAGGGTGTTGCGGGCGACCCGCCAGCCGCCGCCCGGCTCGCCGACGACCGCGTCGTGCGGCAACGGCGCCCCGTCGAAGTACACCTCGTTGAAGAGCGCGTCGCCGGTGATCTCGCGGAGCGGGCGTACGTCGATCCCCGGCGTGTTCTTCATGTCGACCAGGAAGTACGTCAGGCCCTCGTGCTTGGGGGCGCCGGGGTCGGTCCTGGCGAGCAGGATCCCGTGGTCGGCCCACTGGGCCGCGCTCGTCCACACCTTCTGGCCGGTGATCCGCCAGCCGTCGTCGGTGCGCTCGGCCCGGGTCCGCAGGCTCGCCAGGTCGGAGCCCGCCTCCGGCTCCGAGAACAGCTGGCACCACAGCAGGTCCCCGCGCAGGGTCGGCAGCAGGAAGCGCTCCTGCTGCTCGCGCGTCCCGTACGCGAGCAGCGACGGCACCACCCAGGTGCCGATCCCCAGCTCGGCGATCTTCACCCCGGCCGCCCTCAACTCCTCCTGGACCACCAGTTGCTGGACCGGGTCCGCGCCCAGGCCGTACGGCGGGGGCAGGTGCGGTGCGGCATAGCCGGTCGGGGCGAGGGCGCGCCGGGCGGCCGCCGGGCCGAGGCCGCGCACGGACTCCGCCGCCTCCCGCGCCGGGCCCCGGAACGCCTCCGCCTCCTCGGGCAGTTCGAGGCGCAGCTCCCGGCGCGCCCCGGCCCCGGCGAGCCGGACGGCCCGCTGCCGGTGGACGTCCCCGGCGCCGAGGAGCTGGCGGGCCACCAGGGCGCGGCGCAGATGCAGATGGGCGTCGTGCTCCCAGGTGAAGCCGATGCCGCCGAGGATCTGGACGCAGTCCTGGGCGCAGGTGAACGCGGCGTCCAGGGCGGTGGCCGCCGCGAGCGAGGCGACCAGGCCGCGCACCTCGGCCCGCTCCGAGTCCGCCGCCCGCGCCGCGTCCCACACCAGCGCGCGGGCCTGCTCGACCCGGACCAGCATGTCCGCGCAGAGGTGCTTGACCGCCTGGAACTGCCCGATGGGCCGCCCGAACTGCTCGCGCACCTTGGCGTGGGCGACCGCCGTCTCCAGCGCCCGGGCGGCGGTGCCGCACGCCTCGGCGGCGAAGAGGACGGCCGCGAGGTCACGTACGAGCGCGGGGTCCACGGCGAGCACCCGGCCGCCCGCGACCGTGAGGCCGTACGCGGCGGCCTCGGCGGTGGGGCGGGTCGGATCGGCGCCGGCGTGCGCCCGTACGTCCAGGTCCGCCGCGTCCACCGCCAGCCACAGCGTCTCCCCACCCGCCCGTGCGGCCAGGACCAGCAGCTCGGCCTGCGCCCCGGCGAGGACGGGCGGCGCGACCCCGTCGAGCGTCCAGCCCGCCGGGTGCCGTACGGCGGTGAGGCTCCCGGGGCCGAGCGCCACGGCCGCGGTCCGGCGCCCGGTCGCGATCTCATCGACCAGTCCCGCCGCTTCCGCGTCCCCGGCCCGTTCAAGGACCGCCGCCGCGAGCACGCTCGACAGGTACGGGCCGGGCAGCACGCCCCTGCCCGCCTCCTCCAGGACCACCGCGAGCTCCACCAGGCTCCCGCCGCCGTACCGCTCGCCCAGGTGGACCCCGAGCAGGCCCTGCTCGGCCAGCGCGTCCCAGTAGGGGGGCCGGGCGGCGTCCCCGGCGGGCGCGTCGAGCAGCTTGCGCACCTCCTCGGCCGGCACGGCCCGCGCCAGCCGGCCGCGTACCGCCGCGGCCAGCTCCCGCTGCTCCCGGGTGATTCCGATGCCCATGCGCACTCCCCGCCGCCGCGGCCGCCACTGGAACGGCGACAGACTAGAACACGTTCCAATCTGACGGAAGGTCAGATCAGTGGCCGGTTCGGCGGGGATTACGATGTGGCGCCACCCCGGAGACACGATCCGCACCCGCTCACGACCCACAGGAGCCCTGCCATGGCGACACCCAAGCCGGAGATCCTCGCCGCCTTCGAGGCCGCCAAGGGGTTCATGCCCGTACGCGAAGGGCTCGCGCTCCACGACGCGGCCGTGCAGGCGGGCGCGCTCGGCCTGCCGCTCCTGGAGGTCGGCACCTACTGCGGCCGCTCCACGCTGCTGCTCGCCGACGCCGCCCGCGCCGCCGGGACCGTCGCCGTCACCGTCGACCACCACCGGGGCAGCGAGGAGCAGCAGCCCGGCTGGGAGTACCACGACACGACCGTGGTCGACCCGGAGGTCGGCCTGATGGACACCCTGCCCACCTTCCGCCGCACCCTGCACAAGGCGGGCCTCGAAGACCACGTGATCGCGGTCGTGGGGCGCTCGCCGCAGGTGGCGCGGGTCTGGGGCGGCCCGGTGGGGCTCGTCTTCATCGACGGCGGACACACCGACGAGCACGCCACCGGGGACTACGAGGGCTGGGCCCCGCACCTCGCCGAGGGCGGTCTCCTGGTGATCCACGACGTCTTCCCCGACCCGGTCGACGAGTTCACCGGCCAGGCCCCGTACCGCGTCTATCTGCGCGCCCTCGCCTCCGGCGCGTTCACCGAGGTCTCGGCCACCGACTCGCTGCGCGTCCTGCGCCGCACGCGCGCCGGGGTGTGACGGCGCACACCGCAGTGCACCCCTTCGGCGCACGCGGGAACCACGCCCCCGCGGACCTCCCCCGCTAGCATCGCTGCGTGTCGTACGACAGTGAGTCCCCCACCCCTGCCCGGCGCCGTCTGCGCGGCAACCTCGTCATCGTGACCGCCGCGCTGGTCCCGACCGCCCTGGCCGGATGGCTGGTGTGGCAGGCCATGGGCGGCTCCGGCGGCCAGGACGACAAGCCGCCGAAGGTGCTGCCGCTGCCGAGCGGGCCGGCCGTGCCGCCCTCGGGGAACGGGACCGCGAAGCCGCCGACCGTGACCGTGACGGCGACCCCGTCGCCGTCCGCCTCGGCCTCCACCCAGTCGGCCCGGCCCACCGGGCCGCTCGCCGGACGGGTCGTGGTGATCGACCCGGGGCACAACCCGAGCAACTTCAAGCACGCGGCCGAGATCAACCGCCAGGTCGACATCGGGACGAACAAGAAGGAGTGCGACACCACCGGCACCGACACGCAAGGCGGGTACACCGAGGCCGCGTTCACCCTGGACGTCTCGCACCGCGTCCGGGCGCTCCTGGAGAAGCTGGGCGCGACCGTCACGTACACCCAGGACAACGACCGGCCGTTCGGCCCGTGCGTGGACGAGCGGGCGGCGATCGGCAACCGGGCCAAGGCGGACGCGGTCGTCTCGGTGCACGCCGACGGCGCGGACGAGGGCAACCACGGCTTCCATGTGATCCTGCCCGCCCTGGTGAACGCGGGGAAGGCGAACACCGCCCCGATCGTGGCCCCCTCGCGTGAGCTGGGTGTGAGGATCGCGGGGAAGTTCGTGCACGCCACTGGCATGCCGCCCTCCAACTACGTGGGCGACGGCACCGGGTTGGACGTCCGCAAGGACCTCGGCGGGCTCAATCTGTCGACCGTGCCGAAGGTGTTCATCGAGTGCGGGAACATGCGGGATACGGGCGACGCGGCCCTGCTGACGAGCGCGGACTGGCGGCAGAAGGCCGCCCAGGGCATCACGGACGGGATCAGCAGCTTCCTGCAGAAGTGACGGGTTCGCCGACGGGAGCGGTCGGCTGCGGGTCGGTCACGGTCTGAGCACCGAGGGGACTTACCACCCGGTCAGACGATAGATTCTCCTCCGGGTGGGGAACCACCCCCGTGCTTCGCGCCGTGTGCACGTACACCGGCGGCAGCGATGACCGCCCCGACGAGACGACCCAAAAGGACTATTTACGTGAACATCCGCTCCCTCACGCGAGGCGACGGCGTGGTGATCGGAGCAGCGGTGGTGCTGTTCATCGCCTCGTTCCTCGATCTCTACTCGGTCGGCAATTCGTGCTCCGGTACGTTCTGCCCGAAGCTCGACCTGCCGAACGCCTGGGACTCGCTGGGCCTGCTGATGAGCATGTTCCTGGCCGGCATCATCGGAGCGGCCCTCATCGTGGTGGCCCGTTCGCTGCCGCAGCCGAAGAAGATCGCCGGCATCGACCTCGGCCAGTTCGGCACCGCGTTCACCATCTTCTCGGCGTGGACCGCGTTCTGGACCATCATCGACATGGACAAGGCCGGGGCCGGCATGATCCTCGGCCTGATCGCCACGCTGGTGCTCGCCGCGGGCGCCGTGGCCGGTCCGATGGTCGCCGCGCTCAAGGCCCCGCTGATGGGCGCCCCGCGCCCGGCCGTCGCCCCGTACGGCGCCCAGCCCTACGGCGCGCAGCCCGCGGGCGGCTACGGCTACCCGGGCGGCGCCCAGCCGCAGCCCCAGCCGTACGGTGCCGCGAGCCCCGACCCGAGCCAGGGCGGCCAGACCCCGGCGCCCGGCGCCCCGGCCCAGCCGCAGCCCGCGGCCGGCGCCGCGGCGGGCGACTTCGCCCCGTTCTGGTTCGCCGTTCCGGTGGCCCGTCCGCTGTACCCGGAGGACGGCTCCCCCACGCCGATCGCGGAACTCGCGCCCGGCACGTGGTACCTGGCGGTGGAGCAGCGTGGTGCGGCGCTGGTCGCGCAGACGCAGGACGGCCGTCGTGGGGTTCTTCAGGACACGACGGGTATCCAGCGGGGTTAGTTCTTTCGGCTGCGGGCTGTCCGTGGCTGGTCGCGCAGTTCCCCGCGCCCCTCAGGTTGCGCCACCGCATGGCATCTACGGCCCCTCGCCCCTTTCGGGCGGGGGGCCGTTCCCGTACGCTCCCCTGACGATCCGTCAGATGCCTTTACGGACAGGGGCTCTCGCTATGCGGCTGGGACTCGCGCTGGGCTACTGGGGGCGGGGGCCGGACCCCCGGCATCTGGAGCTGGCCCTTGAGGCCGAGCGGCTCGGGTATGACTCGGTCTGGACGGCGGAGGCGTGGGGGTCGGACGCGTTCACGCCGCTGACCTGGATCGCCGCGCACACCTCCCGTATCCGACTGGGCACGGCCGTCGCGCAGATGGCGGCCCGCACCCCCACCGCGACCGCCATGCACGCGCTGACCCTCGACCACCTCTCCGGCGGCCGCGTGATGCTCGGCCTCGGGCTTTCGGGGCCGCAGGTGGTGGAGGGGTGGTACGGACGGCCGTTCCCGTCCAGCCCGCTGACGGCGACGCGGGAGTACGTGGAGGTGATCCGGCAGGTGCTGCGGCGCGGGGCGCCGGTGGAGCTGGACGGCCGCTTCCACGCGCACCCGTACCGGGGCGCGGACGGCACCGGCCTGGGCAAGCCGCTCAAGCCGATCACGCATCCGCTGCGGGCGGACCTGCCGCTGCTGCTCGGCGCCGAGGGCCCCAAGAACATCGCGCAGACGACCCGGATCGCGGACGGCTGGCTGCCGCTGTACTGGTCGCCGACGCGGCTGGACGCGTACGAGGCGTCGCTGGCGGGGGCGCCCGAGGGCTTCACCGTCGCCCCCATGGTCCGGGCGCACATCTGCGACGACGTGGCGGAGGGGCTGTTGCCGGTGAAGGCGATGCTCGGCTTCTACATCGGCGGGATGGGGCACGCGGCCCGCAACTTCCACGCGGATCTGATGGCGCGGATGGGGTACGAGGCCGAAGCCCGCCGGATCCAGGCGCTGTTCGCGGAAGGCCGCCGCGAGGAGGCGGTACGGGCGGTGCCCGACACCTTCGCCGACGAGATCTCCCTGGTCGGGCCGCGCGAACGGGTAGCGGAGCGGCTGGAGTCGTGGCGCACGGGTCCGGTGACGGACCTGCTGGTCACATCACCGGACCTGACGACCCTGCGGGTGCTGGCGGAGCTGAACGGCTGAGTCGGCTGAGTCAGCTGAGTCCGCTGAGTCCGCTGAGCCAGCTGAGTCCGCTGAGTCCGCTGAGTCGGCTCAGCCGCCGCTGAGCTGGGAGGCGGACGGCACCTGGTCCTTGACCTCGGCCCCGGCGCTCTTGGCGGCGTCCTTGACCCCGTTGATGACGTTCTCGAACATCCCGACGTCCGCGTCGTTGGCATCGCCCTTGCGCAGCTTGGAGCCGAGGTTCTTGAGCGAGTCGATGCCGGAGCTGAGGGGGGCGACGGCCTTGGAGAGAAGCGGGTCGCCCTTGGCGTTGTTCACGGCCGCCTTCAGCCGGTTGTATGTGAAGGCGCCGGCCAGACCTGCCTTGACCAGGGCGAACGTCCTGCCCTTGGTGCCCTTCTTGAACTTGCCCGCCTTGTAGGGCTTCACGATCCACTGGTAGGCGGCGCCCGCCGCGAGCCCCGCGTTGACGACGAACCGCGTCTTGGCGAGCTTCTGCTTCTCGAAGGAGCTGGACGGGGTCGGGGAAGCGCCGGCCTCCGCCGCGGTCAGGTTGTTGTGGGCGCTCTTGGTTTCGCCTCCGCAGGCGGTCGTCGACACCAGGACGGTGGTGGACAGGACGACCGCCACGAGTATGCGGCGGAAGGGGAGCGTACTGGGCACGATGACCTCCGGGGATGTTTCGGCCTCCCCGGCAGCCTCACCCGCCCCCACCGGTACCGCCACTCGGGCGAGCCCGGACGGGGCCCTTCGGGGGGCCCGGCGTTCGCCTGCGGACCGGAGGGGGCTGGACGCGCAGTTCCCCGCGCTGCTTCTTGGCCCGGTGTTCGCCTGCGGGCCGGTGGGGGCTCGTCGCGCAGTTCCCCGCGCCCCTTCTTGACCCGGTGTTCACCTGCGGGCCGGTGGGGGCTCGTCGCGCAGTTCCCCGCGCCCCTTCTTGACCCGGTGTTCGCCTGCGGACCGGAGGGGGCTGGACGCGCAGCTCCCCGCGCCCCTCCATGGCCCGGTGTTCACCTGCGGACCGGAGGGGGCTCCCCGCGCCCCTTAGGGGGATGGTGGGCGTCCGGCGCCGACGGTCAGGCAGCGGGGGCCGGGCAAATTCAGCCCCTCCGGCGTTTGAGGAGCGGGGGCAGGGCCGGAGGCCCGCCCCTCAGGGGCGCGGGGAACTGCGCGACCAGCCACAGACGGCCCGCAGACGAACGGGGGCCCGGGCCGCAGGCCCAGCCCGGGGTCCGGGGCGGAGCCCCGAAGCGGGGGCTGGGCCTGCGGCCCCAGCGGGGGTACCGGGGGGGCGCAGCCCCCGTAGCGGGGTACAGGGGCCGCAGGCCCCGCGAGGGGGTGCAGCCCCGCCAGGGGTGCAGGGGTGCAGCCCCGCCCGGGGTCCGGGGCACAGCCCCGCCAGGGGTGCAGGGGTGCAGCCCCGCCCGGGCGTCCGGGGGCGCAACCCCGCCAGGGGTGCAGGGGCGTGGCCCCCGGGGAAGCCGGCTCGACCCCCACCCACCCCCGGAGGGTTTAGGGAACGGGCGGGGAGGGGCTGGCGCAGCACTCGGGACGGAGCCCGCGCGGCAGGCGCTCGCCGCTGAAGACCGCCGTCGTCGCCTCGTCACCACCCAGCGCCGCCACCGCCAGCACCAGCGACCCCGCCGTCCACGTCGTGAGCTCCTCCGGCCACACCGCCCGGTTGCCCTCGAAGACGTAGCCCGTCCAGTAGAGGCCGTCCCCGGCCCGCAGGTGCTGGATGGACTGGAGGATCTCCAGGGCGCGGTCCGACTCGCCCATCACCCACAGCGCGAGGGCGAGTTCGCAGCTCTCGCCGCCCGTGACCCACGGGTTCGGCAGCACGCACCGCACCCCCAGCCCGGGCACCACGAAGTCCTCCCACCGCGACTCGATGCGCACCTTCGCCTCGGCGCCGGTGACCGCGCCGCCGAGGACGGGGTAGTACCAGTCCATGGAGTAGCGGGACTTGTCCAGGAAGCGCTCGGGGTGGGCGGCCACGGCGTGCGCGAGCGCACCCGTCGCCAGCTCCCAGTCCGGCTGCGGCTCCTCGCGCTGCTCGGCGATGGCAAGCGCGCACCGCAGCGCCTGGTGGATCGAGGAGCTGCCGGTCAGCAGCGCGTCGGTGACCGGAGAGCCGTCCTCCTCGCGCTTCCAGCCGATCTGCCCGCCCGGCTGCTGGAGCCGCAGTACGAACTCGACGGCCGCGAACACGACGGGCCACATCCGGTCGAGGAAGGTGTCGTCGCCGGTGGCGAGGTAGTGGTGCCAGACGCCCACCGCCACGTACGCGACGAAGTTGGTCTCCCGGCCCCGGTCGGTGATCTGCGCGAAGTCCCCGTCGTGGTACGCCGCGTACCAGGACCCGTCCTCGTTCTGGTGCCGCGCCAGCCACTCGTAGGCGCGCGCCGCGGCCTCGTGCTCGCCCGCCGCGTCCAGGGCCATGGCGGCCTCGGTGTGGTCCCACGGGTCCAGGTGGTGGCCGCGGAACCACGGTATGGCGCCGTCCTCGCGCTGCCCGGCGAGGATGCCGGCCACCGTGGCGGCGGCCTGTCCGGCGGTGAGCACCCCCGGCAGGACCAGGTGTTCGGTGCGCTCCGGTGAGGTCACTTGGCAGCGACCTTGTCGAAGCGCGCGAGGTGCGGCTTGGTCGCGTACGCCACGAAGCTCTTGCCGACGACCGGGTTGAGCGCCTGCTCGGCGAGCCGGGTGACCAGGGGCTTCTTCACGATGTCCCAGACGAGCAGCTTGTGGTAGGCCCGCACCGGCAGCGCTGCGTCCTTGCCGTCGCGGCCGACACCGAAGGCGCACTTGAGCCACCAGTACGGCGAGTGCAGCGCGTGCGCGTGGTGCGTGCCGTACGGCTTGAGGCCCGCCTCCTTCATCTTGCCCAGGAGCTCGTCCGCCTTGTAGATGCGGATGTGGCCGCCCTCGACCTCGTGGTACGCGTCGGAGAGCGCCCAGCAGACCTTCTCCGGCCCGTAGCGGGGCACGGTGACCGCGATCCGGCCGCCCGGCTTGAGGACCCGGACCATCTCGGCGAGCACGCCCTTGTCGTCCGGGATGTGCTCCATGACCTCGGAGATGATCACGACGTCGAAGGACTCGTCGGGGAAGGGCAGGTTGAGCGCGTCGCCCTCCATCGCGGTGGCGGTCGCCCCCTCGGGCGCCTCACCGGCCTCCTTCATCGCCGCGAACCACTTGGCGACCTCGCGGATCTCCTCGCCGTTCTGGTCGAGCGCCACGACCTGCGCACCGCGCCGGTAGCACTCGAAGGCGTGCCGCCCCGCGCCGCAGCCCAGGTCGAGCACGCGGTCGCCCGGGGCGAGCGGGAAGCGGGAGAAGTCGACGGTCAGCACGGGGCCTGCCCTTTCACATAGCAAAGACCGGAGGCCGCGGAGCGGCCGGGAATCGGGGCCGCGGAGCGGCGGGGGCCTGGGCGGCCGGGGTGGCGGGGGCCGGGGCGGTGCCGGGTCACCCGGTGGGCTTTCCGGCCGCGGAGCGGCCCTGCGCGGCGATCGCGGAGCGGTAGAGCTCGGCGGTGCCCTCGGCCGCCCGGGCCCAGGTGAACCGGTCGAGGACGCGTTCCCGCCCGGCCGCGCCGAGCCGTGCGCGCAGCTCCGGGTCGGCCAGCAGCCGGTTCAGCGCCGCGGCCAGCGCGCCCGGCTCGCCCGGCGGCACCGCGAGGCACGTCTCCCCGTCGGGCCCGGCGACCTCCGGGATGGCGCCCCCGGTCGTGGCCACCAGCGGTGTCCCCGTCGCCATCGCCTCCGCGGCCGGGAGCGAGAACCCCTCGTACAGCGAAGGCACACAGCTGACCTGCGCGGACCGTACGAGGTCGACCAGCTCGGCGTCGGTGATGCCCTTGACGAACCGGACCGCGTCGCCGAGCCCGTACTTCTCGATGGCCTGCGCGACCGGCCCGTCCTCGGCGCGCTTGCCGACCACGACGAGGTGCGCCCCGGGGTGCTCGGCGCGCACCTTGGCGAGCGCCTCGACGAGGAAGACGAGCCCCTTGAGCGGTACGTCCGCGCTGGAGGTGGTGACGATCCGGCCGGGCACCTCGGCCACCGACGGGTCGGGCGACCACAGGTCGGTGTCGGCGCCGATGTGCACGACCCGGATGCGGTCCTCGCGCACCCCGAGGTGCTCGACGATCTCGCGCTGCGAGGAGCCGGAGACGGTGAGCACGGACGGCAGCCTGCGGGCGACCCGCTTCTGCATCCGCGTGAACCCGTACCAGCGGCGCACCGAGGAGCGCCGCTTCCAGTCGCCTGCGGCGTCCAGCTCCAGCCGCCGGTCGACGGTGATGGGGTGGTGGATCGTGGTGACGAGGGGCGCGCCGAGGTCCGCGAGCAGGCCGTAGCCGAGCGTCTGGTTGTCGTGGATGACGTCGAACTCGCCCTTGCGGGCGGCGAGGTGGCGCCGGGCCCGCAGCGAGAAGGTCAGCGGCTCGGGGAAGCCGCCGGTCCACATGGTGGCGACCTCGACGGCGTCGATCCAGTCCCGGTACTCGTCCTTCCTGGGCGTACGGAACGGGTCGGGCGAGCGGTACAGGTCCAGGCTGGCCAGCTCGGTGAGCGGCACGCCCTCGTCCAGGACGGGGTACGGCTGTGCGCCGATGACCTCCACGCTGTGTCCCAGGCGGGCGAGTTCGCGGGAGAGGTGGCGTACGTAGACGCCCTGGCCGCCGCAGAACGGATTGCCCTTGTACGTCAGGAGGGCGATCCGCAGCGCGCGGTCGCCCGCACGGGCCGGCTCCCCTGCGCGGGGGCTTGCCTCTACGGCCTCTGCGGTCACTCGCGGCCCCTTCATCGCTGCGTTTCGCCGGAGCGTAACCGCTCGCGCTAATCTAGAACAAGTTCCAGACTTGATCCTTCTTGATCTCTCCGAGGAGCCTCAAGAAGCTTCGAATCTACCGGCAGGTAGTGCGCGTGTGAGAGCCGGAACAGGTGATTCGCGCCACCACGGGAGCCCCTGCCATGCTGTGCCCCCGGAAACGGGCAGCCAGGGGCGCGGGAACCGCACGGGGAACACCGGGCATCGGACGACGGAACGGGACAGATGACAGCGGAAGCCAAAGCAGCCATTCCTGCGTCGCCCGCCCTGACCGAGCGCCAGGAGGCGCGCCGCCGCCGCATCCTGCACGCCAGCGCCCAGCTGGCCAGCCGGGGCGGCTTCGACGCGGTCCAGATGCGCGAGGTGGCCGAGGCCGCGGGGGTCGCGCTCGGCACGCTCTACCGCTACTTCCCGTCCAAGATCCATCTGCTGGTCGCCACCATGCAGGACCAGCTCCAGCATCTGCACTCCACGCTCCGCAAGCACCCGCCGTCCGGCGATTCGGCCGCGGAGCGGGTCGCCGAGACGCTGATGCGGGCGTTCCGCGCGCTCCAGCGCGAGCCGCACCTCGCCGACGCGATGGTGCGCGCGCTCACCTTCGCCGACCGCTCGGTCAGCCCCGAGGTGGACACGGTCTCCCGGCAGACCACCGCGATCATCCTGGACGCGATGGGCCTGGACGACCCCACCCCGCAGCAGCTCTCGGCGGTCCGCGTGATCGAGCACACCTGGCACTCGGCCCTGATCACCTGGCTGTCGGGGCGGGCCTCGATCGCCCAGGTGAAGATCGACATCGAGACGGTGTGCCGGCTGATCGACCTCACCGCACCGGAGGGCCTCCCGGCGTGACCGGGTTCCCGCCTGCCCCGTTCCCGGCCTGACCCGGTTCCCGGCTGACCCGCTTCCCGGCTTGACCGGGTTCCCGGCCGACCCGTTCCCGGCCTGACCCGGTTCCCGGCCTGACCGTTCCCGGCCGACCCGGTTCCCGGCCGACCCCGTTCCCGGCCTGACCGGGTTCCCGGCCGACCCGTTCCCGGCCTGACCCGGTTCCCGGCCGACCCGTTCCCGGCCTGGTCAGCGCGGCGAACCGGCTCTGCGCCCGGCGCGCACGTACTGCGGGTGCCACCGCCCCGCGCCGCTCTGTGCGCCGTGCGCGCCCCCGTGCCACCCCGTGGCTGATAATCCGGCTTCCCGTCCCCCGGGCCCCGGATAGAAATGTTTCGCGTGCAAAAGGAAGGCAACCGGTAGGCGGGGAGCTGGAGGGGGCTTAAACGTGATCCGGGTACTTCTCGTGCACGATGCCTGTCTGATGCGGTCGGCTCTGGCCGACCGCCTGGCGCGTGAACCGGGCTTCGAGATCCATCACGCGCCGTGGCGCAGCGCACCCGCCCGCGCGCGGGTCCTGCGGCCGGATGTGTGCGCCGTGGACCTGGACTGTTCCGACTCGTACGGAATCGCACCGCTGGGAGAGTTACAGAGCCGGCACAACGGGTCGCGGGGCACCCGGCTCGTCGTGCTGGCCAGCGCCAACAGACCCGGGCCGCTACGCCAGGCCGTGGAGGCGCACGCGCTGGGCTACGTCGACAAGGACGCCACTCCGGAGCGTCTCGTCACGGCGATAAGACGGGCCGCCGCAGGCCAGCGGTTCGTCGACGACTCGCTGGGCTACGGGTTCCTGCGGGCGGCCGAAATGCCGCTGACGAGACGGGAGCTGAGCGTGCTCTCACTCGCCGCCGAGGGCGCCTCGATCGCGGACATCGCGCACAGCCTCCACCTGTCCAACGGGACCGTACGGAACTACATGGCGGCGATCACCCGTAAGACCGGCGCCCGCAACCGCGTGGACGCCATCCGCATCTCCCAGGGCGAGGGATGGGTGTAATCCAGTCAACTCCCGGTAGAACGGTGACTGTTGGAGAAGCTCGTCGTGCGTGCCGCGCTCCACCCCGGCGCCGCCGAGCATCAGCACCTGCCGGGCCCGGCGTGCCGAGCCGGTCCGGTGTGCCACGACCACCAGGGCCGTCCCGGGCCGTTCCGCGAACGCCCGCTCCGCCCGCGCCTCCGCCGCCGGGTCGAGATGGCAGGTCGCCTCGTCGAGCAGGACCAGGGGCACGGGAGCCGCGTACGCCCGGGCGAGAGCGATCAACTGCCGTTCCCCGGCGGAGAGTCCGGCCGGTGCGACGGTGGCGTCGAGCCCGCCGAGCCGGTCGACGAGTCCACGGGCGCCCACGGCCGTACAGGAGGCGAGCAGGCTCTCGTCGCCGGGCGGGCCGTCCGGGCACAGATAGGTGAGATTGGCGCGGACCGTGTCGGTGAAGACGTACGCCTGCTGGGGCACCAGGACCCGCGCGCAGCCGCGTAGGACCTCGCCGCTGTCCGGCGCCCGCACCCCCGCCATGAGCTCGGCCAGCGTGGACTTGCCGATTCCGCTGGGGCCGACGACCGCGAGGTGCCCGCCTTCGGGCACGGTCAGGTCCAGGCCGTCGACGACGGGCGCCGCCCCCGGCCCGTACGCGAAGGTGACGCCCCGCAGCCGCACGGCCTCGCCCGGACCGGGCTCCCCGCCGGGGCGCGCGGGCGCCTCCTCGTGCGCCCCGTCCGCCGTCAGCCGCCGCAGCACCACGAACAGCCGCGCCCCCGAGGTGCCCAGGCCCTGCATCAGGGACTGCAGGGCCGGGATCAGGGACTGGGTGAGATAGGCGAGGGCGCCCACGAACTCGCCCGGGGTGACGCCGTGGTCGAGCAGCCAGGGGGCCGCCGCGAGCAGCAGCACCACGGTCAGCCGGCCGCCGATCCCGGCGGCTAGGGTCCGCAGCACGCCCCAGCGGGCCAGTGCGCGCGAGGCGTGGAACTCGGCGTCGATCCGCTCCCGTACGCCCGCCGCCACCCGGTCCTGCGCCCCGGCCGCCGTGATGTCCCGCAACCCGCCGACCGCGAGCCCGAGTTCGGCGGCCAGCGCCTCGTCGGCGGCGAGGAACACCTCCTGGCGGCGGGCGAGCGGGCGCAGGGTGGCGAGGAACAGGGCGAGCCCGGCGGCCAGCGGCAGTGCCACCACCGGCAGCAGCACCGGCGCCAGCGAGAGCAGCCCGATCAGCGCCCCCACCGCCGTGACGACGAAGGTCCGCGACACCATCACCAGACCGGCGAGCGTGTCGCGGGCGATCTCCACCTGGTGGGTGAGCCGGGAGACCGCCGCCCCGTCCGGCGCCCGCAGCGCCCGGCGCACCACCCCGCGTACGAGGTCGTCGCGTACGGGCTCGACGAGCGCGGCCACCGCCAGATGCACCCGGCCGGTGCCGAACGACCCGGCCAGCACGCCGAGCGCCGCGAGCCCGAGCCAGCCGAGGCCGGTCCCGGTGTGGCCCGCGAGGAAGCCCCGGTCGAGCGCCCGCGCCAGCGCGTAGCCGAGCAGGAACGTCTCCCCCGCCTCCAGCGCCGACCAGGCGGCGAGCCGGAGCAGCGCCCGCCACCGGGGGCGCGCGAACCGCAGCAGGCGACCCTTCACCCGGCCTCCCCTCACCCGGTCTCCCCTCACCCCGCCTCCTCCCACCCGGCCTCCTCCGCGAACACCGCGCGGTACTCGGGCAGCCGCCACAGCTCCGCGTGCGGGGCGAGCGCGCGCACCCCGCCGCCGTCCAGCCACACCACCAGATCGGCGCGGGCGGCCGTGGTCACGCGGTGGGCGACGATGAGCCGGGTGCCCGGGGTCAGTTCGTCGAGCAGGGCGCGGGACACCTTCAGCTCGGTCGCGGAGTCCAGGCTGGAGGTGGCGTCGTCGAGGATCAGCAGCCGCCCGCAGTGCGCGAACGCCCTTGCCAGGCCGAGCCGTTGGGCCTCGCCGCCGGACATCGGGGCGTCGGCGCAGGGCGTGTCGTAGCCGAGCGGCAGTCTGCGGACGAACTCGTCGGCGCACGCCGCCCGCGCGGCCGCCCTGACCTCCTCGGGGCCCGGTTCGCCGACGCCGAACGCGATCGTGCCGCCGACGGTCGCGCCGAGCAGCGCTGGGCGGGCGAAGGCGTGGCCGACCTCGCGGCGCAGCGCGTCCCGGGAGAGCTCGGGCAGCGGGACGCCGTCGACCAGGACCGTGCCCCGGTCGGGGTCCGCGAGCCGGCCCGCGACCGCCGCCAGGGCCGTCTTGCCGCTGCCTGACCGCCCCACCACGGCGGCCACCGCGCCGCCGGGCACGTACAGGTCGACCTCGCGCAGCGGGCCGGTGGAGACGCTCCGGAACTCCAATGCCCCAGCACCTTCGGGCAGTTGGCGCGTTCCGTACGTCATGGCGGGCGGGGCGAGTGCCTCGGCCAGGCGGTCGGTGGCGGCGCGGCCGCGCACCAGGCCGTTGAGCAGGCCGACCAGGACGCCGGTGCCGGTGGCGAGGACCGCGTACCGCCAGGCCGCGAGCATCCCGCCGACGCTCAGCGCGCCGTCCGCGAGCCGCAGCCCGGCGACCGCGAGCACGGTGAGCTGGAGCAGGGGCAGCAGGGCGGCGGCCTGGGCGGTGGAGCGGCCGGTGACGCGCCACATACGGAAGCCCTGGCGGGAGAGTTCGGGCAGGGGGGCGAGGATGCGGGCCGCGTCGCGTTCGGCGGTTCCGGCGGCCGCGATGGTGCGGGCGCCCTCCACCGCCTCGGTGAGCCGCCCGGCGATCTCGCCCTGGGCGCGCAGATAGGCGGCGCCCACATCGCCGGACGCACGCACGAACACCCGCAGCAGCAGGGCGAGTACGGGCATCCCGGCGAGCAGCGCGAGGGCCGTCCACCCGTCGGTGAGGGCGAGCGCCACCAGGCCGCCGACCGGGGTGAGCACGGCGGCGAGCGTGGCGGCGAGGGTGGCGGGTACGGGTCCGGCCTGGGCCGCGTTGCCGACGAGCCGGGCCACCAGGTCGCCCTCGGGGAGGGTGGCGCGCGGCCCGGTCGCGAGGACGTGGCGCAGTACCCGGTCGCGTATCCACGCGGTGGTACGGGCGTTGGCGGTCGCGGTGACCAGGCCGTCGAGGGCGCCGAGCAGGACGGTCGCGCCGGTGAGCGCCGCGCACAGCGCGAGCCAGGGTCCCGCATCCGCCCGCTCGTCGCCGAGCAGCAGGTCGAGGGTGCGGCCGAGGGCCCACGGCAGGGCCAGGCCCGCCCCGGCGAGGGCCGTGGTCAGCAGCAGGACGAGGGCGGCGGGTGCCGCGCCGTAGCGAACGGTCTCGCGGAGAAAGGGGCGCTGCGCCAAGGGGCCCTCCGGGGGCGCGCACGCCCCGGGCGGAGAGCAGATCCGCCCGGGGCCGCGTCACACAGTTGATCAGGTTCGATCAAGGTTGATCAGGTGCAACAGGGATTGATCACGGTGGTTCGTGTACTCAGAGGCAGAGCAGCTGGCTGTGCGAGCTGTTCTTGTCGCACAGGAGCAGGCTCAGGCTGCTCTCGCCGCCACCACCGCCGCCACCGGTGGTCTCGGGAACGTCCATCTTCTGCAGGTCGAGAAGTGTCATCGCGATCTCCTTGTGTAGTGGAACTTTCCGTGGGGACGGGTTCACCGTCCGGCCCCTCGCGGGGCCGTCCTGGGGGCCACCGGAAGCGGTGGCAGGAAGGGCAGCCCCGCGGGGCGCCTTCGGGCGGACGCGGCACCGGGCAGGGAGCCCAGGGCGAGCAGACAGCCCGCCGTGCCGGTCGCGAGGTCCATGGAGAGCCGCATCATCTGGTTGCCGGGAAAGGCCAGATGGCCCTTGTACGGCACGGCGTACCAGGCGAGCGCCGCGCTCTGCGCGTCCAGGTCGGGACGTGCGGCGCGGGTGCGGGCGAGGTGCAGCACCATGCCCGCGCGGCCGTCGAACAGGCCCGGCTGGGCGTAGTACCGCAGCCGCGCGGTGGGCAGGATCGCGGCCCTGGCCGCGGCGAACTCCTCGTCGTGGCGGTGCGCCAGATAGTCGTCGAGCACCATGCCGATGCCGACGCCGCCCGAGCCGAGGTAGGGCATGGTGCGCACGCCCTCGTCGACCTGGAGGGCGCCCGAGCGGTCGGTGACGCAGCGCGCGAGGTCGCGGCGGAGGAACTCGGCGGCGTGGTCGAGGAGCGCGGGCTCACCGGTGTGCTCGTAGAGCCGCAGGAAGAGCAGGGCGGGGCCGCTGGCGCCGTGCAGCAGCCCGGCGCGCCGGCGTCCGGCGGCCCCGCCCGGCTCCTCCTCCGCCTCGGGCTCCCCGGCGATGATCCAGGCCGCTTCGAGGGCCCGGTCGCGCAGATCGCTCTCGCCGGTGGTGCGGCCGAGCGAGTCGAGGGCGAGCCCGAGTCCGGCGAGACCGCCGTGCAGCCCGGGCGCGAGCCGCTGCCACTTCTCGTCGAGCACCCGGTCGACGAGGTCGAGGGCGCGCTCGGTGTGGCCGAGCCGGTCGAGGACGTACGCGACGCCGCTCAGCCCGTCGTAGAAGCCCAGCGGACAGCCGGCGGGCGGCTCCTCGGTGCGGCGCAGCAGCCACTCCTCACCGTCCCGGTAGCGCCCGGCGCCGGTGACGTCCAGGGCGTAGAGCACCCCGGCCGCGCCGTATGCGACCCCGAGGCCGCCGCCGTCCGCGAACTGGGAGATGTCACCGGGGAAGAGCCGGTCCTCGCGCTCGGGCGTGGCGGAGGCGAGGATCGCGCGGACCATCGAGTCGCGCCCGGCGGGCCACTCGGCGGGCTGGACGGGCAGATAGGGCCGCCGCAGGGGCTCGTCCGCCCCCCGGATGACCCGTACCGCCTCCTCGAAGAAGCCTTCCGGCACGGCGGGGAACTGGCTCGCCGCGACCTTCGCCAGATGCGCCGCCTTGTCCCGGTCGATCACGAGCAGCGTCGTCATCGGCACGAACAGGGCCAGCCGCAGACAGGCCAGCGCGTACTGGTCGACCTCGAAGCCGGTGCGGTCGCGCGGGGCGATGAACCCGGGGTGCGCCATCATCTGCCCCTGGTGCTCCTCGACCGGCACCGCGCCCTCGAAGTCCAGGAGCCGCACGCAGACCTCACGGCCGCCGTTCGCCTCGCCCCCGTCCGGGTCGACCATCACGTTGAACATGTGCAGGTCGTTGCAGACCAGACCGCGCGAGTGCACCTCCTCCACGGCCCGCTCCACGGCCCGGTGCACCGCGAGCGCCCAGGTCGTGTACGAGGCCACCGCGTCCGGGTCGGGGTCGACGGCCAGCAGCGGGTGGCGCTCGGCGAAGAACGCGTTCAGCGTGCGCCCCTCCAGGAAGTCCATGACGAGGAAGCGGTGGCCGCCCAGCTCGAACCAGTCGCGCACCTCGGGCGCCACACCGAGCCCCGAGATCCGCTCCAGGGCGGCCTTCTCGCGCTCAAGGCGGGTGACCGCGTCGGAGCCGTCGGCGGCCAGACCCGCGTACGGCCGGGCCTCCTTGAGGACGACCTTGCTGCCGTCGCGCACATCGGTCCCGGCGTACACACCGCCGCCGTTGGAGAAGTGCAGCGCCTGCTCGATGCGGTACGGCAGGTCGCCCACGGTCGTCGCGTTGCGCGCCTCCAGCTGGGGCCGCAGGAACGGGGGCAGCGCCACCCACTCGGGCACCTGGAACGCGGGGTCGCGGCGGTCGGGGACGAGCTCGCCCCGGGCGTTCTCGATCGCGGGCACCAGCGCCCCGCCCTCGCCGACGCAGTGCCGCTCGACGAAGCCCCCGTAACGGACGTACAGGGGCCCGGAGTTCCAGCGCAGATCGGTGAGGATGTACGGGCCCGGCTCACCGTCCAGGAGCTCGCCGAGCTCGTTGAGTATGCGCTCCAGCTCTTCCACGCCCGACGGGTAGATCGTGGCGAACTTCCCGCTCGAACCGCGCCCGGCGTACTTGGAGTTGCGCAGGTGGAGCGGCTGGCGGCCCGGCACGAACTTGAACGGCACGGCTCTGGGGACGCAGTACTCCCACACCTGCGCCGCCATCTTCTCGGCGTTGTCCAGACACGCCGAGACGTGGATCTTCCAGCCCTGGCGGGGGCGGCCCGGGCGCGGTTCGCCGGCCGCGTCCACCGGGCTGAAGTGGAGCCAGTCCCCGGAGAGGGCGGTGCGCCACCCCTCGGGGACCGGGCGCTGGGCCGCCTCGAAGAGCGGCACGGACTCCCCGGTCCTGGACGAGGACAAACGGTCCGGAGTCTCGTAGAAATGCCTGTCGGCCAGGCAGAAGACCTCGTACCGCTTGTCCATCGCTTCCCCCCTCGGTGGCGTGGCAACGAAGGTGCCACGCCGGCCGGGGGCCGGACAGTCGCATGTGTCATGCGGTCACTGTGCGGTACGCATGCGTCAACCTGTGTTCGTAGGGGTTCGAACACGGGGCGATGCGGCTGCGGGACGCCGGTGGCTGGGCGATGCGGCTGCGGGCCGGTGGGGGCTGGGCGATTCGGCCGCGGGCCGGTGAGGGCTGGGCGATTCGGCCGCGGGCCGGTGAGGGCTGGGCGCGCAGTTCCCCGCGCCCCTAAGTACGCCCCTTCGGGGCGCCCTTCGCTGGACGCGCTGACCCGTACCTCCCAGGGCGCGGGGCTGTGACATTGTGCGGCTCCGCCGCGTGGGCGCGACCAGCCCCCACCGAGGCCGCAGATAACCGAGCACTCACTCCTCAGGAGGGAAAACCGGCTCGCCGGACTGGAGCAGAGTGATGCTGATCGCCTCCACCGGGCACCCCTCGGCCGCGGCGAGCACGCGCTCATTGGCATCGGTCTCGGCGGCCCGCGGCCGCGACTGCCGCGCCGTGTCCAGCCCGAAGCCACCGGGCGCGGTGTTCACGCACATGCCCGACCCGATGCAGACGCTCCGGTCGACCTCGACGTGCCAGCGGTCACCCATCACACCTCACCGCCATATCCGGCCGGGAGGTGGATCATCTTGTGCTCCAGGTACTCGCTCAGCCCCTCGGGCCCGAACTCCCGCCCCAGGCCGGAGTTCTTGTAGCCGCCGAACGGGCCGAACATGTCCAGGCTGAAGGTGTTCACGTTGAAGGTGCCGGTGCGCACCTGGCGGGCGAAGTCGATGCCGTGCTCGACGTCGCCGGTCCATACGCTGCCGCTGAGTCCGTACTCGGAGTCGTTCGCGATCCTCAGCGCCTCGGCCTCGTCCGCGTACGGCAGAAGGCAGATCACCGGCCCGAAGATCTCCTCGCGGGCGATCCGCATGGAGTTGTCGACGGCGCCGAAGAGCGTCGGCTCGACGTACCAGCCCCGGTCCCGCCCGGCCGGACGGCCGCCGCCCGCAAGGATCTTGGCGCCCTCCTCCTGGCCGATCCGGATGTAGTCGAGCGAGCGCTGCTGCTGCCGTTTGGCGACCAGCGGACCGACCTGGGTCGCCGGGTCGAGCGGGTCGCCGACGACCAGCTGCCCGGCGGCGGCCGCGAACGCCTCCGCGAACTCGTCGTAACGGCTCGCGGGCGCCAGGATGCGGGTCTGGGCGACGCACGCCTGCCCGTTGTTCATCCACGCGGCCGGGACGACTCCGGCGACGGTCGACGCCAGGTCGGCGTCGGGCAGGACGACGGCGGCGGACTTGCCGCCCAGCTCCAGGGTGACCCGGGTGAGGTTGCGCGCGGCGACCTCCATCACGCGCCGCCCCGCCGCGACCGACCCGGTGAACGACACCTTGTCCACGTCCGGGTGCCCCACCAGGTACTCGCTGACCTCGCGGTCGGCGGGCAGGATCGAGAGCACGCCCTCCGGCAGCCCGGCCTCCCGGGCGATCTCGCCGAGTATGTACGCGTCGAGGGGCGTCTCGGGGGACGGCTTGAGCACCACCGAGCACCCGGCGAGCAGCGCGGGCGCGAGCTTGGCGGCGGCCACGAACTGCGGGACGTTCCACGGGACCACGGCCGCCACGACCCCGACCGGCTCGCGCCGGACCAGGATCGGCCCGAGGACGCCGGCGCGCCGCTCCTCGTACGGGAAGTCGCGCGCCACGGTGATCGCCGCGTCCCAGACCATCATCGCGCCGAGGGCCTGCGCGAGGACGCTCCAGGAGTACGGGGAGCCGTTCTGCGTGCTGATGGAGCGGGCGATCTCCTCGTGGCGTACGGCGATCGCGTCCTTGATACGGGAGACGACCTCGATGCGGTCGGCGAGTGGCAGCCGTGGCCAGGGCCCCTCGTCGAAGGCCCGCCGGGCGGTGGCGACGGCGTGGTCGACGTCGGCCCGCGAGGCGTGCGGCACACGGCCGACGACCTGCTCGGTGTGGGGCGAGACGACCTCGATGACGTCGGATCCACGGGGGTCGGTGAGCTCCCCGCCGATGTAGAGCCGGTCGTGCTCGATGAGATCGCTGACAGAGTCTTTCGTGGCGTCGGCCATGGCGTGGTGCCTCCCGCTCGGGTCCGCTCCGGACCGTTTTCTGACGGCGTTTCAGATCTGCCAGAACTGATACCAGTTCCACTATCAGGAGTCCACGGGCCGGGAGACCTCTTGAGGGCTGACTGAAACACGTTCTACTGTGGCGGTGCCCTGGAGCTTCCAGCGGGTGGCCAGAGACGAGGCTGATCCATGACGCAGGTGACACGGGGGACGCGGGTGGGCGAGCACGGCGGGGGCGTCCGCTCCATCGAGGTGCCCATCCCGGACAACCCCCTCGGCCACACGCTGGTGTACGTCGTCGACACCGACCGGGGCCCGGTCCTGATCGACACGGGATGGGACGACCCGGCGTCCTGGGACACGCTGACGGACGGGCTGCGGCAGATCGGAACGGACATCGCCGACATCCACGGGGTGGTGCTCACCCACCACCACCCCGACCACCACGGGCTCTCCGGCCGGGTACGGGAGGCGTCCGGCGCGTGGCTCGCGATGCACGCGGCGGACACGGCGGTCGTACGGCGCACCCGGGAAGCCGAACCGGGGGCGTGGCTCGACTACTTGACGGAGAAGCTGACGGCGGTGGGGGCGCCGCAGGACCACCTCGCGCCGCTGCGGGCGGCGCGGGCGCGGGGGTCCGGCCGGGTGCTGCCGGGCCTGCGGGCGGCGCTCCCCGACCGCGAGATCGTCCCCGGCGACCTGCTCCCGCTGCCGGGCCGCCGGCTGCGGGCGATCTGGACACCGGGCCACACGCCGGGCCACGTCTGCCTCCACCTGGAGGAACGGCATCCGTCCGACCGCCCCGGCCACGGCCGCCTGTTCTCGGGCGACCACCTGCTGCCCGGGATCACCCCGCACATCGGACTGTACGAGGACCCCGACGACGCGACGGTGACGGACCCCCTCGGCGACTACGTCTCGTCCCTGGAGCGGGTGGGGCGGCTGGGGGTGGCGGAGGTGCTTCCCGCCCACCAGTACGCGTTCACGGACGCGGCTGGGCGTGTCCGGGCGCTCCTGGCCCACCACGAGTCCCGCCTCGCGGACCTGCTGGCGCTGCTGGCAGCGGAGCCGCTGACCCCGTGGCAACTGGCGGTCCGCATGGAGTGGAACCGCCCCTGGGAGGAGATCCCCCACGGCTCCCGCAACATCGCGGTGTCGGAGGCGGAGGCGCATGTGCGGCGGCTGGTGAAGCTGGGGCGGGCGGAGGGGGTACCGGGCGCACCGCTGTCCTACCGAGCGGTGGATCCCCCCACCCCACCCGTTCCCGATGCTCGGAAGTAGGTGTTCTGGAGGATAGGGGCTGGTCAGGAGACAAGGAAGCCCCATTCGGCACTGTGGCCGAACGGGGCTGGTCCCTGTCTGATCTAGGTCTACGCGCAGAACGAAGACCCTACGGCGGCCACGATCCGCCCTGCCTGGTCGTCGGTGAGGCTCGGCACCGTGCCGCAGCGTGGCACGTACGTCCGGGACCGGGTGCCGGGGCCGGACACCAGGGCGGCGAGTAGCCCCGGCCAGCACGCATGGGTACGTGCCGACCGGGGCCGTTGCGGGACTCAGCGGTTCAGGTCCCGGTGCTCCTCCAGCGTTCGCAGCCCAGGGGCCAGGAAGTTTCGCACCCCAGAGCAACGGCGCTCATCAGGAAGCACCCATGTGTGCCAACACGACAGGCAGCAGACCACCCGCATGTGCTCCGGATCTGTCTCCGTGCTGCCGCCGCATCGTGGGCACCGCTGCATGGGGTCTCCCTATGCCGACAAGTCGAACTCGCCCAGCTTGGCACCGCCCAGGAAGTCGGTCCACTCAACCGCTGTGAACTCGATCGTGTGGCCAGTCTCGGAGTTGCGGATGGCCACCTTGCCGGGGACGTTGGTCGCCACCTCGACACAGCGTCGGTCGTTCGGGTCGTACTTGCACACGCTGGACGTGTGGAACTCGAATTCAGGTCGCTCAGCCATCGTGCGTTGCCTCCCGTCGAAGAACGGGGAGTCGGTCCCCGCGCCGTCGTGCACTTGCTGACCCGCCCGGCCGTCTCCGCTTCACGGGGCGTGCGACCGGACGGGGGCTTGCCCCGAACCCCGGCCGGGACGGGCCCCCTCGTGACAGTGGGCCTTACCGGGGGCCGGGAGTCTTCAGAGGCGAGCCGCTATGAGGGCCACGGTGCCGAGCCACGCGACGGCAGCCAGGGTGACGCCCAGGGCCTCAAGGACGCACCTCACGTCTCCGCCCGCGTGTGCTGTGGCTCACTCTCTACGGGACCCTTGGCCGCCCGCTCCAGAGCGTTGATCTTCACTCGCCGTTCCTGCTCGGCTTGGTTGTCGAGCACCACGCACGCCATGTCTTCCAGGCAGCGCGCGAAGATCGCGTGACCGGTCTCGGCGGTGTGGGACATCAGCGCCACCGCCCCCGCCTCAAGGTCCGGCGACGGGGCGAGCTCCCAGCGACACCCGCTGCCACTCATGCAGCGGGCCGTCATGGTCACCTCGCTGTCAGGGTGGCGCAGCACCTTGTAGACCACCGCACGCAACGTGCTGCGGGCACTCACCGCTTGCTCACTCTCACGATCCGGGCGCGCAGCCGGTCAAGCTCGTTCGGCGGGCGAAACACCTCGGCTTCCCACGTCTCCCCACCCTTGAGCGGTGACAGCGTGACCGTGCGCGTGTCCGCGTCCCATGCGACGGCTTCCCCGAGCCGCCCGCGCTGCGTGTCCTTGACCAGTACCCCCGGAGCGGGAACCCACGGGGCCGCCATCAGCGCGACCCGACCGGCGTCGTCCACACACGTGCTCGCTCCACCTCAGCGGTGGTCGGCCGCCTCAACGCTTCCGGCTGAACGGCCCACTCGACCCCACCGCCGGGCGGAACGAGGTACGCGCTGCCCTTGAACAGGCGGCGTACCTCTCCGATCCGGTTGTCTGCCGTGTCCACCGCGTAACTCCCCCGGGTGGGGGTCCACTTCTCGGACATGCTCTCTCGCCGTCCCCTCGCTGTGGTCTCTCACACGACCATCGGACGGCAACATCCCCCAGACAATTGGGAGTTTGGGGGCTCCCTGGAGGGAAGTCACATATCCGCAGGCAGGCTTACCGCGTCGGCAAGTTCCCGGATCTCAGGGGTCAACCGCCTACGCTTTCGCACCACCTTGCCGAGGATGTCTCGCGCGAACCGCTGGTTCGGCAGCCACTCGGGGGAGTTCCGGCGAATCTCGGTCAGCTTCTCGACAGCGCGCCCATAGTTCCGTAGCTCAACCTCGGCGTTCGCCACGTCGAGTAGGTGACGGTTCCAGTTGTTCGACGTGGGGCGGAGCCCACCAGCGGGCACGAGAGAGGCCAGCCGTAGCACCTCGTCGGGGCGCTGCACGACCGACGCGTTTTCGGCCCGCTTCATCGCTACCGTGGTCGGCCCGAACGTCCGTAGGAAGTCACCGCCGGGCGCGTGCTCCCGTCCCAGCGCAACAGCGGCAGCGTGGGCCAGGCGGAGCGCGTCAGCGGCGTCCCCGGGCCGCTCGTCCCGCACGCTGGCAGCCGACACCCTCAGCAGCGCCCAGCCCCACGCGGACAGCTCATCCGGCGTCGCTCTGGAAATCCGAGGTTCAAGGTCGTCGGCCCAGCGGACAGACAGTTCACGGGCCTCCGCTAGCCGCCCTTGGCGGAGAAGTAGCCAGCACTGAGTGTTGACCGTGGCGGCCCCTTCGAGCTTGTCGGCGGCATCGTCCAAGGCGCGCGATAGGGCCACGTCTGCGGCCTCGAACTGGCGGGTCTGGACCATGAGCCATCCGGCGAGCTGCAAGAGCCGCACACGGACGGTCCGGCCCTCCGCGCCAAGTAGTTCAGCCTCGCGTAGCAGCGGGGGCAGTACGGCGGCCAACTCTGCGAACTGATCACCTGAGAACAGGGGGGTCACGTCCCGTACGAGGGCCTTTACGCCCGCAACGGTCGGCGGTACCTCACCCGGGACCAATACCGGGGGCGGACCCATGAGAGCAGCGCGTACGCCCGTCCAACGGTCCACGGTGGCAACGTCCGGGTTACCGGCCTCGGTGTGGTCTCCCTGTAGGTAGCTCGTTGTCGTGCGCAGGGGGACGGCCAGCTTTCGTAGCGTCTCCAGTCGGGTCGTGCCGCCCCTTCCCTGCTCCAGGTTCTCAACAGTCCGGAACGACACCCCAGACGCCTTGGCTAGCTCGCGCTGCGTGAGGTCTGCGCGCTTGCGGAGTTCCCTCACCCGATCCCCGACAGTGCTCATGTCCGCAGCGTACGCCCGGCAGACGGCCCCGGACATGACGAATCCCCCGCACCCGCCGCCCCGAAGGGCGACGAGCGCGGGGGCTCTCGTGGTGTCGGGTCAGCCGGCGAGGACGTTGGTCAGGCGTGCGGCGGCCTTCCCGCCGAACAGGGCGAGGCCGCAGTAAAAGTCAATGCGGGTGCGGTAGACGGGCTTGTCGTGGGACTCACCCAAGTCGGTGGCCTGAACCCCGCCGTTGGTCAGGCCGGTGACTCCAGCGTCGGCCTCGGTGGAGCCGAACCGAACAGCGTAGATGTCGCCGGTCTGCTTGCCGCCCGTTCCGGCGGTCATCGGGAGTACATCGGTGCCGTCCAGCTTCTGCCCGGCGTCCAGCAGCGGAATGCCCTTCCACGTCACGGTGCGCTTCCCGGCTATCTCGGCCGAGAGAAGTTCGGCACCGCCGAGCCGCCGGAAACCGGACTCGATCTTCGCCCGGAGCGCGGCGTTCATGTAGAGCGCGCCGTTCGAACCGCTGATGCCTCGCACCTGGGCGACCAGCGCGTCCAACGCATCAAAGAAGTCATGCCCGTTGACCACCGGACCGACGCCCTTCGCGTCCAGGACCTGACCGCCGAGCAGGCGCTTGCGCAGACCGTCAAAGCCCTTCGGGTTCACCTCCACATCGCCGTTGAAGAACTGGTCCGAGAAGTGAATGGAGGCCGCCTTGACCTTCATGATGATCTGAATGGCCCGCTGGTCGTTGATGTTGCCCCGGGTCTGCGCGATGAACTTGTCCACGTCGGCATCCCCACCGAGGATGGCAAGCGTCTCGATCCGCTGGTTCAGCGTTCCCGTGCTCTCCGGGTACGCCTCGTTCACACTCCGGAAGGAAACCCCGGGAAGGGTGGATTCCTCGTTGTACCGGTAGGCATTGCCCGCCACCTGTATCAGCGGAAGTCGGTCCAGGATCGGCGACTCCTGAACGAACGTTTCGATCACACCGCGCTGAAGCTGGTCAAGTGAGAGCTTCGCGGATTCGGCAAGAGTCAAAGACACGAGTAATTCCTCAATTCGGTTTGGATAAATGAAAGGGTGCCACTAATACTTGCTGGCGACGCCCACAGAAACGGCCTAATCAGCCATGCGAGTTTTTTGCCTCCCGCCCGATCTTTTGGGCGGGAGGAGGGGAGTGCCCCCCTGGTCGGAACGGTATTTATGTCCGAATTGGCTTCGCATTTGCGGCTGCCCAACCACCAGGTTGGCGTTTCGCGGTCTCCTTGTTGTGGCACTGCGTGCACAGCGGACGAAGCCTGTTGAACGCGTTCGGATCGGCCACCCGTTGCGCCACCAACTCACGCCGAGACAAAGGGAAGTGGTCCGCGACCGTGGCCGCGCGACCACACAGCAGACACCACGGGTTGCGGTACAGGTACGCCTTACGAATGCGCTGCCAACGCGTCGTATAGCCCGTTCAGCACTCGTCCCACGCTGCTGCTCGGCCTCGCGTCGGTGAGCCTCACAGCGGCCACCAGCGCGGGTCAGTTCGGGGCAACCGGGGACAGAGCACGGGGGGCGGGGTCTTCGGGGCATGGAGGGCCTTCCGTTCGGATGGGCGGGACCCAACACGCACCGCACCGGCACGGCGTGACAAAGCGAGGGGTCCCGAGTTACTACCCAAAGGCGATATCAACGGGTGAATAGGTCACATTGACGAGAATTAGTGACACTGAGTGCCGCCTTTAAGCCCAATGGTGAGCCCCGAGTGCACTCTCCGGCGCGATCTCGGGGATGGTGAAGCCACGGGACCGACCCCAAACGCCCCTGCCAGACACCAACCTGACGGAGGACCAGCTAATGAGCCCAAACCGCACGACACCGGCGCTGGACATCCGTATCGGTGGATTTCGCATGACACTTCAGCGCGTACCCGCTTGGCTAATCACGCTCGTAACCACAGCCATAGGCACCGGGGCCGCCTGGTGGACGGGCCGCTAGCCCGCCGTCCCGAACTCCGTGTGCGCCTTGGACTGATGGGGCCCGTGGCACCACGCCCACCAGTGGTCGGCTCGGGGCCCCGGGGACAGAGCACGGGGGGTCTTCGGGGCATGCGGGCCACCTCCATCAGGCGGGGACAAGGTCAACAACGCTGCCCATCACGGCCCTGACCTCAAGAAAAGCTCAGATCAATCATGTGGTTGCGGTGCACAACCCGCGCTCCTCCGTGAGACAGTGCGGCAACGCCGACCGGTCCGCCGCCCCTTGTCCGCAGGGGCCCGCATAGATCTCGTCCTTGTTGTTCGGGGGCGCCCTTGCCTGCCCGGAGGAAGTCATGACCAAGCACACCCCTGCCCTCCCTGAGACTGACCCGCCCGCGCTCGAACTTCGCTGCGGCGTACTGCACTTGACGGTGCAGCGCGTTCCTGCGTGGCTGGTGGCAGCCCTCGCCACAACCACAGGAAGCGGGCTCGCCGCATGGATCACGTCGCGCTAGCCCCGAACTCCGTACGCGTCTTCAGCCCATGGCAGCCGTGGCACAGCACCTGAACGTTGCTGTCTACGTCCTCGCCACCGAGCGACAGCGGGCGCACGTGGTCCACGTCCACCCCGTCAGCGGGGAAGGCGCCCATGCACCAGTCGCACCAGGCGTCAGCGTTCAGCATCCGAGCGATAGTGAGCGGGCTCTTCCCGGCCACCAGCGCGGCAATGATCCGCTCAATCACCGTGACCGCTACCGGGTCCGGGACGAGCGTCCAGCCCACCCCGCCATGTTCGGCGGGCATCGGGGCGGGCAGGTAGCCGTACGCGGGCTGTCCTCCGCCACGCCACCGAAGCGGCATCTTGCGCATGGCCGCTTGTGCGCCGGTCACGCGGTCGCTGGTGGACTGGGACTCGACCTGTGCCGCGAACGCGAGCATGAGCATCATGAGCTCGGACATGGGGTCGAGCGGGTTGCGGAAGTCGAAGACGAGCCGACCCCCGCCGATGCCTTCGGCGAACACGATCATCTTGCGGTGCTGCTTCGCCCACTTCGCAAGCTCGTGCATGTCCTGCATCGAGCGGATGGCGCGGTCGAAGCGCCAGAAGACAAGGGCGCCGAAGTCGTCGGGGCGCTTCAGCCACTCGCCGAGCTGCGGACGCTCGAAGGGGCCGACCTTGGACGCGGACACGTCCAGGTCGACCGCTTCGCGCAGCGCGTCACCCTCACAAAAATCAATCCCGAGGGCTGCCGCCGCTATGTCGTCGGCTTCACGCTGACGCTCAGGGCTGGTCGTCTCATCCGTCCGCACCGACAGACGGACACACCGCACACCCCGCAGGGTCTCGGCGAAGACTGTTCCTAGGGTTCCGTTGCTCTCTTCCATGCTCCTTGTGGAGAGCGGAGATTGCTTCGACTCTGGGACCAGCGAGGATGCCGCCATAACTCGATCACTCCAGAACACGGAATCTGGAGCATCGGGGGTTCCCTGAACCCTCC
The DNA here is from genome assembly GCF_042737755.1 of Streptomyces sp. NPDC059994. Classification (NCBI taxonomy): domain Bacteria; kingdom Bacillati; phylum Actinomycetota; class Actinomycetes; order Kitasatosporales; family Streptomycetaceae; genus Streptomyces; species Streptomyces sp. NPDC059994. The sequence continues at coordinate 8,240 of NZ_JBHWUR010000013.1, read as the reverse complement.
GGGGGTGGGTGGGTGGTTGAGGCGGCCCTCCCGGGGGCTGCACCCCCGGCCCCCCGGGCGGGGCTCCGCCCCGGGCCCCCTCGCGGGGCCTGCACCCCACTACGGGGCCTGCGCCCCCGCCCCCGCTCGGGGCTCCGCCCCGGCCCCCGTTCATCCGCAGGCCGCCTATGGCCGGTCGCGCAGTTCCCCGCCCCCCAGAAGGAGCCCGCTCCTCGCACCCCGGAGGGGCTGGAGGTGCCCAAGGGGCGCGGGGAACTGCGCGACCAGCCCCCACCGGTCCGCAGCCGACGCACCCGGCCGCCCGGCTGAGGGCTTTCGGGAAGGGGCGGGGTGGGGGATACACCCGCCGCAGGCGGAGCAGCCGCCCCGGACAAGTCGGCCCGGACAAGTCGGCCCGGACACAAGTCGGCCCGGGCGGAGCCCCGGCGGGGCCCCGGCAGGGCCCCGGCAGGGGGCCCCCGGCCGGGAACACGGCGGCCGGTACAGTGGGCGCGTCGTCCATGACCGTACGGGGGGAATCCGGCGCTGACCCTTCCCCAGGCTCTCGACCCCGCTCGAACAGGGGAGACCTCCATCCGTAAGCCCGCCCAGACCACGGCGCGCAAGCCGGATCGCCCCGACGGACATGACCGGCTCAACGGTCACGGCAAGCCGCCGATGACCGGCCCCGTCGAGGTACACGGAGCCGGAGCCGGCGTGCCCCCGCGCCCGCCTGCCGCCCGGCCCCCGCAGGAGAGGCACCGCCCGCCATGACCGTACGCCGCTGCGCCGCAGCGCTCGCCGCCGCCGCCACCGTCGTCCTCGGCGCCGCCGCCCCGGCCGCCTTCGCCGACGGCACGGCGCCGTCCTCCTCCCCCGCCGCGACCCTCCCGCAGGGGCTGTACGGGACGAAGGACCCCGCGTACGACGGCGTCTGGCGGCAGTCGCTCGCCCTGCTCGCCCAGAGCACGGTCGGCGTGAAGCCCGCCGCGCAGGCGGTGACGTGGCTGACCGGGCAGCAGTGCGACACCGGCGCGTTCGCCTCGTACCGCCTCGACGCCACCAAGCCGTGCGACGCGAAGACGATGCTCGACACCAACGCCACGGCCGCCGCCGTCCAGGCCCTCGTGGCCCTCGGCGACCGCACCGACGCCGTGAAGAAGGGCGTCTCCTGGCTGAAGACCGTGCAGAACGACGACGGCGGCTGGGCCTACAACCCCGGCGGCAAGAGCGACGCCAACTCCACCTCCGTCGTGATCGGCGCCCTCGCCGCCGCCGGTGAGAAGCCCGCCGACGCCAAGTCCGCCAAGGGCGGCAAGTCGCCGCTGGACGCGCTGCTCACGTTCGCGATGCCGTGCGACAGCACGCCGGGCTCGGGCGCGTTCGCGTACCAGCCGGACCTCAAGACCGCGAAGCTGTACGCGAACGCCGACGCCAGCGCCGCCGCCGTGACCGCCTCGTACGGCAAGGGCCTCGCCGCCACCGCCGGCAACCCCGACGCCAAGGGCACCACCTGCGAGAAGGCGGCCACGCCGGAGCAGGCCGCGCACAACGGCGCCGCGTACCTGGCCAGGACCATGGCCAAGTCGGGTCACCTCAACTCCGCGATGCCGGGCGCCGAGGGCCAGCCCGACTACGGCAACACCGCCGACGCCGTCGTCGCCCTCGCCGCCGACGGCCAGGAGGCCCAGGCCAAGGCGTCCCTGCAGTGGCTGGAGAAGAACGCGTCCGGCTGGGCCAAGGAGAACGGCCCGGCCGCCTACGCCCAGCTCCTCCTCGCCACGAACGCCACCGGCGCCGACCCGAGGAACTTCGGCGGCGCGGACCTGGTGTCCCAGCTGAACGCGACGGGCCCGACCCCGGCGGGAACGCAGGCAGCCGACCAGAGCAAGTCGGCGGCCAAGTCCGACGAGAAGAAGGACGACTCCTCCGGTATGTCCGTGTGGTGGATCGTCGGCGTGTTCTTCGTGGCGAGCGTGGGCGTCGGCTTCCTGGTGAGCGCGCGCAAGAAGAACGCTCAGAAGTGAAGCCGCACCGCCTCCCGGCCGTCACCGGCCTCGCCCTCGCGCTGACGCTCGGCGCGGGGGCGGTGGCGGGATCCGCCGAGGCGTCGGGGTACCGGTACTGGTCGTTCTGGGACCGCCAGGGCACGGCCTGGACGTACGCCACACAGGGCCCGGCCACCGCGCACCCCTCGGACGGCGACGTCCAGGGCTTCCGCTTCGCGGTCAGCGCGGACTCCAAGGACGCGGCGACCCCGCGTTCGGCGCCGACGTTCGCGCAGGTGTGCGCGTCGACGCCCGCGAAGCCGGGCCGCAAGCGGGTCGCCCTGGCCCTCGACTTCGGCACCCCGCAGGACGCCCCGGGCGGCGAGACGCCCCCGGCGGCGCGTACGGCGTGCGCGCAGGTCCCCGAGGACGCGACGACGGCGGACGCCCTGGCCGCGGTGGCCAAGCCGCTCCGCTACAACAGCGCGGCCCTGCTCTGTGCGATCGCGGGCTACCCGCACGCGGGCTGCGGCGAACAGGTGTCGGGCAAGACGGACACCTCGAAGCCCGCCGAGCAGTCGGCCGAGCAGTCGGCCGAGCCGAAGAAGACGTCCGACTCCGGCCCGTCCCTGGGCCTGATGGCAGGCATCGCGGCGATCGTTACGCTGGCCGCAGCAGCAGTCTGGCAATCCCGCCGCCGCCACCGCGACTGACCACGTCACCAGATGCCCACCAACGACGATCTCCCGCAGCCGCCAACGGCGCCCCACGGGGAGCCCCGCCCGACCGCCACGGTCGGCACTCCCACCCACACACCACAGCCGCCAACAACGTCCGGCCCCCACGAGGAACCCCGCACCGGCGAACCCCCCACCACGAGCGGCACTCCCACCCACACACCACAGCCGCCAACGACGCCGGGCCCCCACGAGGAGCCCCGCACCGGCGAACCCCCCGCCACCGGCGGCACTCCCACCCACGCCCCGCAGCCGCCGACGACGCCGGGCCCCCAGGAGGAGCCCCGCACCGGCGAACCCCCCGCCACGGTCGGCACTCCCACCCACACACCGCAGCCGCCAACAACGCCGGGCCCCCACGAGGAGCCCCGCACCTGCCCGCCCACTCGCACGGGCGGAGCGGGCGGTGGGTACGACAACCCGGCCGAAGGCCGGGTGGCCGGCCACGGCCCGCAGCCGCCGACGGCGACCGCCCCCCGCAGAGGGCCCCGCACGGGCGGTGCGGCGGGGAACACCGGCCCGGCCGAAGGCAGGGCGTACCCACGACGGCCCGCGGCCGACACCCGCCGCACCCCACGGCCCGCGGCCAACCGAAGCCGCACCCCGAAGCGCGTAGCACCCCGTACCCCCTACGCCACCCGGGCCAACGCCCTGCACCCAGGCGCGTGGTGGCTCTGGGCCATAGGTCTGGCCACCGCCGCGTCCCGCACCACCAATCCCCTCCTCCTCGCCCTGCTCGTCGCCGTCGCCGGCTACGTCGTCGCCGCGCGCAGGACCGACGCCCCCTGGGCCCGCTCGTACACCGCGTTCGTCAAGCTCGGCCTCGCCGTCGTCGCCATCCGGCTCGTCTTCAACGTCGCCCTCGGCTCGCCGATCCCCGGCACCCACACCCTCCTCACGCTCCCCGAGGCCCCCCTCCCGGAGTGGGCGAAGGGCATCCGTATCGGCGGCCGCGTCACCGCCGAGGGCATGCTCTTCGCGCTGTACGACGGCGCCCGGCTCGCCACCCTCCTCATCTGCGTCGGCGCCGCGAACGCCCTCGCCAACCCGGCCCGCCTCCTCAAGTCCCTCCCGGGCGCCCTGTACGAGGCGGGCGTGGCCGTCGTCGTCGCGATGACGTTCGCGCCGAACATGGTCGCCGACGTCTCCCGCCTGCGCACCGTCCGCCGTCTGCGCGGCCGCCCCACCGGCGGCATCAAGGCGATCCTCCAGATCGGCCTGCCGGTCCTGGAGGGCGCCCTGGAGCGCTCGGTCGCCGTCGCCGCCTCGATGGACGCCCGCGGTTACGGCCGCACCGCGCACGTACCGCCCGCCGTCCGCCACACCACCACCGTCCTCACCCTCGGCGGACTCCTCGGCGTCTGCGCCGGTACGTACGCACTCCTCGCCGCCGAAGGCGCCCGCTACGGCCTGCCCGTCCTGCTCACCGGCCTCGCCGCCGCCCTCGCGGGCCTGCGCCTGGGCGGCCGCCGCTCGGTCCGCACCCGTTACCGCCCCGACCGCTGGGGCGCCCGCGCCTGGCTGGTGGCCGGTTCCGGTGCGGCGGTGGCGGCCGCGATGATCTGGGCGGGTACGTACGCTCCGGACGCCCTGCACCCGGGCGTGGTCCCGCTCACCGCCCCCGCGCTCCCCCTCTGGCCCGCCCTCGCCACCCTCCTCGGCCTGCTCCCGGCCTTCGTGACCCCCGCGCCCCAGGCACCCCAGACGCCCCAGGCACCCCAGGAGTCAAAATGATCCGCTTCGAAGAGGTGTCGGTCACCTACGAGGGCCACGCCACCCCCACCATCCAGCAAGTCCAACTCACCGTCCCCGAGGGCGAGTTGGTCCTCCTCGTCGGCCCCTCCGGAGTCGGCAAGTCGACGCTCCTCGGTACGGTCTCGGGCCTGGTCCCCCACTTCACCGGCGGGACCCTGCGCGGCCGCGTGACGGTCGACGGCCGCGACACCCGTACCCACAGGCCGCGCGAACTCGCCGACCTGGTCGGCACGGTGGGCCAGGACCCGCTCGCCCACTTCGTCACCGACACGGTCGAGGACGAGCTGGCGTACGGCATGGAGTCGCTGGGCCTCGCCCCGCACGTGATGCGCCGCCGCGTCGAGGAGACCCTCGACCTGCTGGGCCTCGCGGACCTCCGCGACCGCCCGATCGCCACGCTCTCCGGCGGCCAGCAGCAGCGCGTGGCGATCGGCTCGGTCCTGACCCCGCACCCCAAGGTCCTGGTCCTGGACGAGCCGACGTCGGCGCTCGACCCGGCGGCGGCGGAGGAGGTCCTGTCCGTACTGCAACGGCTGGTCCACGACCTCGGCACGACGGTACTGATGGCGGAGCACCGCCTGGAGCGCGTGATCCAGTACGCCGACCGTGTCCTCCTGCTCCCGTCCCCGTCCGCGCCCCCGGTCCTGGGCACCCCCGCGGAAATCATGGCGGTCTCCCCGGTGCACCCCCCGGTGGTAACCCTGGGCCGCCTGGCAGGCTGGCACCCCCTCCCCTTGTCGGTACGAGACGCCCGCCGCAGGTCAAACGACCTCCGAGCCCGCTTGGCGGCAAAGCCCCCACACGCCGACTCCGCCACGCCGCACCCGCCGACGGCGCCCGCCCCCCACGGAGAGCCCCACACCGACGCACCCCCCACCACAGGCGGCACTCCCCCCCACGCCCCGCACCCGCCGACGGCGCCCGGCCCCCACGGAGAGCCCCACACGGGCGGAGCGGGTGGGTACGACAACCCGGCCGAAGGCCGGGTGCCCACCGCGGCCCCGCACCCGCCGACGGCGCCCGCCCCCCACGGGAAGACCCGCACCGGCGAACCCGCCGTCACGGGCGGTGCGGGTGGGAACACCGGTCCGGCCGGAGGCCGGGTGCCCACCCGCCGGCCCGCGCTGGAAAACACCAGCCGCCTCCGCGCGGCGCTCCGCCTTCGCCGAGGCACAAAGGCAGCAAAGGCAACAAGGGCAACAAGGGCAAAACAGCCCGCCGCGGCGGCAACCGCCACCATCAGAGAACTCGGCGTACGCCGAGCCCGTATAGACGCCCTCCGCCACATCACCCTCACCGTCACCCCCGGCGAAACCCTCGCCCTCATGGGGCGGAACGGCGCCGGCAAGTCCACCCTCCTCAACACCCTCGTCGGCATGATCGAGCCCACCACCGGCACGGTGACCGTCAACGGCCGCACCCCGCACCGCACACCCCCGCGCGAGCTGATCCGCGAGGTCGGCCTCGTACCGCAGGAGCCGCGCGACCTGCTGTTCGCGGACACGGTCGAGGCCGAGTGCGCGGCGGCCGACGCGGACGCCGAGGCGACCCCCGGCACCTGCCGCGACCTCGTCTCCGCCCTGCTGCCCGGTGTGCCCGACGCCACCCACCCCCGTGACCTCTCCGAGGGCCAGCGCCTCGCCCTCGCGCTGGCGATCGTGCTGACCGGCCGCCCCCCGCTGCTCCTGCTGGACGAGCCGACCCGCGGTCTGGACTACGCGGCGAAGGCGCGCCTCGCGGATGTGCTGCGGGACCTCGCCGCCGAGGGCCACGCGATCGTCCTGGCCACGCACGACGTGGAGCTGGCCGCGGAGATCGCCCATCGGGTGGTGATCCTGGCCGACGGCGAGGTGGTCGCGGACGGCCCGACGGCCGACGTGGTCGTCTCCTCGCCCTCCTACGCCCCCCAGGTCTCCAAGATCCTGGCCCCGGACCCGTGGCTCACGGTCACCCAGGTACGCGAGGCCCTGGCATGACGGCGCCACCCCGAACAGCACACGGGCCCCACACCCCCCAGGCAAAGGCCGTCCGCCTCGGCCCGCGCGGGGTCGTCGCCCTCGCCCTCATCACCCTCGTCGGCGTCGCCGCCTTCGGCTGGCCCCTCCTCGCGGACGAGGATTCCGGGCTCGCCCACTCCCAGGACGCCCCCTGGCTCTTCGCCGCGCTCCTGCCCCTCCTCGTCGGTGTGGTCGTCGCCACCATCGCGGACGAGGACGACGGCATGGACGCCAAGGCCGTCGCCATGCTCGGCGTCCTCGCGGCGGTCGGCGCCGCCCTGCGCCCGCTGGGCGCGGGCACGGCCGGTCTGGAGCCGATGTTCTTCCTGATGGTGCTGAGCGGCCGCGTCCTCGGCCCCGGGTTCGGCTTCGTGCTCGGCTCGGTCACGATGTTCGCGTCCGCCCTGCTCACGGGGGGTGTCGGCCCCTGGATGCCGTTCCAGATGCTGGCGATGGGCTGGTTCACCATGGGCGCCGGGCTGCTCCCGGGCCGGCACCGCCTCCGGGGCCGGGGCGAGCTGGCGATGCTCGCGCTGTACGGCTTCGCGGCGTCCTTCGCGTACGGCACGGTCATGAACCTTCAGGGCTGGACGTACATCGGCGGTATGTCGTCCGGCATCTCCTTCCACCCGGGCGACCCGCTGGGCGAGAACCTGCTGCGCTTCGCCGCGTACTGCGCGACCACCTCGCTGGGCTGGGACCTGGGCAGGGCGGTGCTCACGACGGTCCTGACGTTCACGCTCGGCTCGACCGTGCTGAAGGCGCTCCGCAGGGCCACCCGGCGCGCCGCCTTCGAGGCCCAGGTCACATTCGACGGGTCCCCCTCGGAGGCCCAGGTCACATCCGGGCGGCCCCCGGGGTGAGGCCCCCCACAGGACCTGCGTCACATACGACCCGTAATAGTTGCTTTATACGGCCCATATAAAGCCATAAATAACCCTTCCGACCAGCCGTTTCTCCCCCACCCCCCACCCGGGCCGTTCCACCCCGGATGCGAGGACCACTAGTACCAGGGGTCGTTGCATCGGCTCCTCGGGGTGGCTAAAACTGGTGCAGTCGCCGGGCACCGCCTGGCCCGTCACCCGGGCCGCGGAAGCCCTCGCAGGACGAAAAACCCTTGCTCCTCCCGGGAGTTCATGTGGCTCTCCGGAGCTGCCACCTGCTCCGCGACAGCCCATGCCCCCGAAGTTAGGACTCTCTGTGTCGTTCGCCGCCCGTCTCATCGCCCGCAAGAAGTCGATCGCCGCCGGTGCTGCCACGCTGCTCGCCGCCGCCGGTATTGCGGCAGCCGCCGTTCCCGCCCAGGCCGCCCCCATGGGCGCCCAGGACGTGGCGAAGAAGATGATCCCGAGCGCCGCGCAGTTCCAGTGCTTCAGCAACATCGTCAACCACGAGTCCGGCTGGAACATCCACGCGTCCAACCCGTCCAGCGGTGCGTACGGCCTGGTCCAGGCGCTGCCCGGCAACAAGATGGCCACCAAGGGCTCCGACTGGCAGACCAACCCCGCCACCCAGATCGCGTGGGGCCTGGACTACATGAACTCGCGCTACGGCAGCCCGTGTGGCGCCTGGAACTTCTGGCAGCAGAACAGCTGGTACTGAGCCACCAGCTGAGCACAGGCAACGCGAAGCTCCCCGGTAGGAACGCCTACCGAGGGGGCTTCTCCCGTTTCCCCGGGCGGCTGGTTCTCTGTCCGCGGACCGTGCCGGGTCGCTCGCGCAGTTCCCCGCGCCCCTGACCGCCCAGGGGCGCGGGGAACTGCGCGATCAGCCACGCACGGTCC
>NZ_JBHWUR010000012.1:92627-118932 GCF_042737755.1 Streptomyces sp. NPDC059994 | reverse complement strand
CCGGGACCCCTTGTTCGTCTGCGGGCCGGTGGGGGCTGGTCGCGCAGTTCCCCGCGCCCCTAGGGAGACGGGGCCAGGGGCGGACCCACCGGCCCCCGCCCCTGAGGGGCGCGGGGAACTGCGCGGCCAGCCCCCACCGGCCCGCAGACGAACAAGGCGTCCCGGCCAGGGGCGAACCCGTCGGCCCCCCGCCCCTGAGGGGCGCGGGGAACTGCGCGACCAGCCCCCACCGGCCCGCAGACGAACAAGGGGTCCCGGGGCGAAGCCCCCGTTACGGGGTCTGGGGGCGCAGCTCCCAGCAAGCACGCCTCAAACCCCACCCGGCCGCCCGCCGGAGGGCCACGCGCCGGAGCCGCGCGATGTCACAGCAGGGAACGGGCGGGGTGGGGGAAATGCCCGGCCGGGTTACTCCGTCGGCTCCACCCCAGCCCTGAGCAGCCCATACGTATACGCATCCTCCAGCGCCCCCCAAGACGCCCCGATGATGTTCGTCGCGACTCCGACCGTGGCCCACTCCCCCGCCCCGTCCGTCGTCGTGATCAGGACCCGCGTCGTGGAGTCCGAGCCGTGGCGGCCCTCCAGGATGCGGACCTTGTAGTCGACGAGTTCCAGCTTGGCCAGCTGGGGGTAGATGCGTTCCAGGCCGACCCGCAGGGCCCGGTCGAGCGCGTTGACGGGGCCGTTGCCCTCCGCCGTCGCCACGATCCGCTCGCCCTTGGCCCACAGCTTCACCGTCGCCTCGTTGGCGTGGGTGCCGTCGGGGCGGTCCTCGACGATGGCGCGCCAGGACTCGACGCGGAAGTACTTGCGGGCCCGGCCCTCGGCCTCGGCGCGCAGGAGGAGCTCAAAGGAGGCGTCCGCCGCCTCGTACGTGTAGCCCTTGAGCTCGCGCTCCTTGACCCGGGCGACGACCCGGCCGACCAGCTCGCGGTCGCCGCCGAGTTCGACGCCGAGTTCCTTGCCCTTGAGCTCGATGGAGGCGCGGCCGGCCATGTCGGAGACGAGCATGCGGATGCGGTTGCCGACGAGGCCGGGGTCGATGTGCTGGTAGAGGTCCGGGTCGACCTTGATCGCCGAGGCGTGCAGGCCCGCCTTGTGGGCGAAGGCGGAGACCCCTACGTACGGCTGGTGCGTCGAGGGCGTGAGGTTCACGACCTCCGCGATCGCGTGCGAGATGCGCGTCATCTCGGGCAGCGCGCCCTCCGGCAGCACCTTCTTGCCGTACTTGAGCTCCAGGGCCGCGACTACCGGGAACAGGTTCGCGTTGCCGACCCGCTCGCCGTACCCGTTGGCCGTGCACTGCACGTGCGTCGCGCCCGCGTCCACGGCCGCCAGCGTGTTGGCGACCGCGCAGCCCGTGTCGTCCTGGGCGTGGATGCCGAGCCGGGTGCCGGTGTCGGCGAGGACGGTGGCGACCACGGCCTGGATCTGGGCGGGCAGCATTCCGCCGTTGGTGTCGCAGAGGATGACGACATCGGCGCCGGAGTCGCTCGCGGCCCGGACGACCGACTTGGCGTACTCGGGGTTGGCCCGGTACCCGTCGAAGAAGTGCTCGCAGTCGACGAAGACCCGGCGGCCCTGTTCCCGCAGGTAGGACACCGTGTCCCGGACCATCTCCAGGTTCTCGTCCAGCGTGGTGCGCAGGGCGAGCTCTACATGGCGGTCGTGGGACTTGGCGACCAGCGTGATCACCGGCGCACCGGACGCGAGCAGCGCCTTGACCTGCGGGTCCGTGGCCGCGCTGCCACCCGGGCGGCGGGTGGCCCCGAACGCCACCAGCTGGGCGTTCTTGAAGTCGATCTCCTGCTTGGCGCGGGCGAAGAACTCCGTGTCGCGGGGGTTGGCGCCGGGCCAGCCGCCCTCGATGAACCCCACCCCGAAGTCGTCCAGGTGCCGGGCGATCGTCAGCTTGTCCGCGACGGTGAGGTTGATGCCCTCGCGCTGGGCGCCGTCGCGCAGCGTGGTGTCGAAGACGTGGAACGTGTCGTCGACGCGATGGCTCTCTTCAGGTGCCTCGTTGGCCGTCATGCTGGGGTGACTCCTGTCGGGTGAGTGGCTCCGGATTCTCTGGCTCCACTTGCCCCCGTCGTCGCGTGCGGCTCGGGTCCGGCCGTGGTGGGCCGGGAAACGAAAAAACCCCTCGCGGGTGCGAAGGGTCTGCGCGCGGGTCTGGGGCACGATGTCCGCTGCCGCGGGGGTTTGCCGCGGGTTCAGCGGTCACTGCGGACCGGCGCGCTGCTGTCCATAATCATCATGAAAGCGAGCACGGTCCGCAGTCTGCCATATGCCGCGCGGCGGGCGTGGCGTGGTCTCAGGATGCGGGCACCCCGTCCGCCAGTCCCGCCGTCCGCGACGGCTGCCCGCCACTGGGAGGAACCGGGCCGACGCGGTTCAGGTCGATCGTGCGCGTCTCCCTCATCGTCAGGTACACCACCAGCGACACCGCCGCGCAGCCCGCCACGTACCAGTAGAAGCCGGACTCCATGCCCGCCTTCTTGAACCAGAGCGCCACGTATTCCGCCGTACCGCCGAACAGGGCGTTGGCGATGGCGTACGGGAGGGCCACCCCCAGGGCGCGGATGCCGGTCGGGAACAGCTCCGCCTTCACGCACGCGTTGATGGAGGTGTAGCCGGTCACCACCACCAGGGCGAGCAGCGCCAGGCCGAAGGCCGGCCAGAACGTGCCCGCGTGCTTGAGCATCGTCATGATCGGCACGGTCAGGAACGTCGAGCCGACCGCGAACGTGATCAGCAGCGGACGGCGGCCGATCCGGTCGGAGAGCATGCCCGCCAGCGGCTGAAGGCACATGAACACGAACAGGGCGCAGAACGACACCAGCGACGCCGTCGGCTTCGGCATGCCCGCGCTCTTGGAGAGGAACTTCGTCAGATATGTGGTGTACGTGTAGTACGCGACCGTGCCGCCCATCGTCAGGGCCATGACCAGGAACGCCTCCCTGCGGTGGCGCCACAGGGCCTTCAGCGTGCCCCGGTCCTCGTCCCGCGCCGCGCCGGACTCCTCGTACACCTCGGTCTCCAGCATGTTGCGCCGGAGGTAGAAGACGACCGCCGCGCCGAGCGCGCCCACGATGAAGGGGATCCGCCAGCCCCAGCTGTGCAGCGCGTCCTCGGACATCGTGCGCTGCAGGATGATCAGGAGGCCGAGCCCGACGAGCTGGCCCGCGGTCATCGACACGTACTGGAAGCTGGAGGCGAAGCCCCGGCGGCGGGGGTCGGACGCCTCGGTCAGATAGGTGGCGCTCGCCGCGTACTCGCCGCCCACCGAAAGGCCTTGCAGGAGCCGGGCGACCAGCAGGACCGCCACTCCCCCGTACCCGGCCACCCCGTACGTCGGCGCCACCGCGATCAGGATCGCCGAGGCGGACATCAGGGTGACGGTCAGGGTCAGCGCCGCCTTGCGGCCGCGCCGGTCGCCGATGCGGCCCAGCAGCCAGCCGCCCACCGGCCGCATGAAGAAGCCGACGGCGAAGATCCCCATCGTGTTCATGAGGTTGGCGGTCTCGTTCCCCTTCGGGAAGAACGCGTCCGCGAAGTACACCGCGAAGGTGGCGTACACGAACCAGTCGAACCACTCGACCATGTTCCCTGCCGAGCCGACCCAGATCTTCTTCCACTGCTCTCGTCCCATGGACGATCACGGTGGCCCAGGCCGATGCGGCCGACAAGGGTTGCGGACGCAACGATCAGGCGTACTTGCGTTCGTTGTGTTCAGACCCCGGTCGGCGCCCGGTCAACGGTCCGTCAGCCGTCCGCCGACGGCCGCGCGAGCGACTCGTCCACGAACTCCCGTACGTGGACGAGGACTTGGGGCCGTCCCGTGCCGGGTATGCCGACCGCCACATGCACGCTGAAACCGTCGAGCAGCGCCCGAAGCCGGGCCGCGAAGCGGTCGGCGTCGACCGGGCGGAACTCGCCGCGCGAGACGCCCTCGGCGATGATCGCGACCAGGTCGCGGTGCCAGGCCCCCTCGATGGCGGCCTGGCGGGCGCGGGCGACAGCGTCGGTGGCAGCGCTCTGCGAGCGGTTCCAGACCTCCAGCCACAGGATCCAGTGCGGATCGCGGGGGCCGTCCGGCACGTACAGGTCGACGTAGGCGTCGAGGCGTTCGCGGACCGTGCCCGGCCGGGAGAGGAGGGCCCGGCGCTCGCCGCCGAGCCGGCCCTCGCTCCACTCCAGGGTCTCAAGGAGCAGTTCGTCCTTGCTGCGGAAGTAGTAGAGGAGGTGGCCGCTGGACATGCCGACCTCGCGGCCGAGCCCGGCCATGGTCAGACCGTCCAGACCGCGGTCCGCGATCGTGGCCATGGCGGCGGCCAGCACCTCCTCGCGCGGCGGCGCGTTCTTGCGCGCGCGGGCCGGACCGGCCATGTCCTCGTCCTCCTGGATCACACCCCGGCGCATCACACCCTGGGCTGCTGCTGGGTGATGCAGTGGATGCCACCGCCCCCCGCGAAGATCGTACGTGCGTCGACGAGGGTCACGGTCCGCTCGGGGAAGAGACGGCGGAAGATGCCCGCCGCGTTCTCGTCCCTCGGGTCGTCGAAGCCGCACAGGACGACGCCGCCGTTGCAGAGGTAGTGGTTGATGTAGGAGTAGTCGACCCAGCCGTGGTCGTCGGTGAGGACGGTCGGGGCGGGGATCTCCACGACCTCGATGCCGCGGCCCCGGGCGTCGGTCTGGCTCCGCAGCAGCGCCACGTTCTCCCCGCACACCTCGTGGTCGGGGTGGGCCGGGTCGGGCTGGGTGTGGGCGACGACCACTCCGGGGCGGGCGAACGCGGCGACGATGTCGACGTGGCCCAGCGTGCCGTAGCCGTGCGGGGGATAGTCGGCGGTCAGGCCGCGCGGCAGCCAGATCGCCTTGCGGGTGCCGAGCATCCCGTGGACCTCCGCCTCGACCTGCTCACGGGTCCAGCCGGGGTTGCGCTCGGGCCCGAGCTGCACGGACTCGGTGAGCAGGACCGTGCCCTCGCCGTCGACGTGGACCGCCCCGCCCTCGTTGACCAGGCGCGAGGTGTACGTACGCGCCCCGGCCAGGTCCGAGACGTACGCGCCGATCTTGGCGTCGTGCTCCCAGCGGGCCCAGTCCTGGGCGCCCCAGCCGTTGAACGTCCAGTCCACCGCGGCGAGTTCGGTGCCGTCGGTCAGGAAGGTGGGGCCGATGTCGCGCATCCAGGCGTCGTCGAGCTCGCACTCCACGAGGTCGATGTCCGGGCCGAGCAGGGCGGCCGCCGCCGCGCTCTGGCCGGGGCCGCAGACGACGGTGACCGGCTCGAAGCGGCGCACGGCTCGGGCGACGGACGCCCAGGCGGCCCGGGATCCGGCGAGCTCCGCCTCGTTGGGGAAGGTGACGTTGGGGCCGGGCCACGCCATCCAGGTGCGTTCGTGCGGGGCCCACTCGGGGGGCATGCGGAAGCCGTCGGCGGAAGCGGACATCAGGCGGGTCCTTACAGGAAGTAGAGGCGGTTGAGGGAGACGGAGTCGGCGGGTTCGGAGCGCAGCGGGTCGCCGTCGAGGGTGACCAGACCGGTGCGGCCGTCCACGTCCACGGCTCCGGTGCGGGAGTTGGACACCAGGTCGGCGGGGCCGATGCCCCGGGTGCCGCGCACGGCGACCCGGCGCCGGCGGGTGGGCATCAGATCGCTTCCCTGGTCGAGGGCCGCGCGGGCCACGAAGGCGACGGAGAGCTCGGCGGGGGTCGCGCCGTGGGCGCCGAAGAGCGGGCCGAGGACCAGCGGTTCGCAGGTCTCGGTGGCCGCGTTCGGATCGCCCGTGACGCCCCAGGCGGGGAAGCCGGACTTGAGCACCAGCTGCGGCTTGGCGCCGAAGTAGGCGGGCCGCCACAGCACGATGTCGGCCATCTTGCCGACCTCGATGGAGCCGATCTCGTGCGCCAGGCCGTGGGCGAGGGCCGGGTTGATGGTCAGCTTGGCGATGTAGCGCAGTACGCGCGCGTTGTCGTCGCCGTCCCCGTCGCCCTCCAGGGGCCCGAGCTCGGCCTTCATCTTCCCGGCCATGGCGAAGGTGCGCCGTACGGTCTCGCCCGCGCGGCCCATGCCCTGGGCGTCGGACGAGGTGATACCGATCGCGCCCAGGTCGTGCAGTACGTCCTCGGCTCCCATCGTCCCGGCCCGGATGCGGTCGCGCGCCATGGCGGCGTCGCCGGGCAGGTCCGGCTTGAGGCCGTGTACGGAGACGATCATCCCGTAGTGCTCGGCCACCGCGTCCCGGCCGAACGGCAGGGTCGGGTTGGTGGACGAGCCGATGACGTTGGGCACGCCCGCCATCTTCAGGACGTTGGGGACGTGGCCGCCGCCGCAGCCCTCGATGTGGAAGGCGTGGACCGTACGGCCGTCGAGGACGCGCAGGGTGTCCTCGACGGACAGGCACTCGTTCAGGCCGTCGCTGTGCAGCGCCACCTGTACGTCGTGCTCCTCGGCGACGCGCAGCGCCGTGTCCAGGGCGCGGGTGTGCGCGCCCATGTCCTCGTGCACCTTGAACCCGCACGCGCCGCCCTCGGCGAGCGCCTCCACCAGCGGGGCGCCGTCGGAGGACGAACCCCGGCCCAGGAAGCCGATGTTGACGGGCCAGGCGTCGAAGGCGGCGAAGGCGTTGCGCAGCGCCCAGGGCGAGTTGACGCCGACGCCCCACACCGGGCCGAACTCCTGGCCGATGATCGTGGTGACGCCGGAGGCGAGCGACGCCTCCATGATGCGCGGCGACAGCAGATGGACGTGGGTGTCCACGGCGCCGGCGGTGGCGATGAGCCCCTCGCCGGAGACGATGCTGGTCCCGGTGCCGACGACGACGTCCACACCGTCGAGGGTGTCCGGGTTCCCGGCCCGCCCGATGGCGTGGATACGGCCCTCGCGGATGCCGATGGACACCTTGCGGATGCCCTGCACGGCGTCGATCACCACGACGTTGCTGATCACGATGTCACAGGTGTCGCGGACGGCGGCGGCCTTCAGGTGCAGCCCGTCGCGGGCGGTCTTGCCGAACCCGGCGAGGAACTCGTCGCCGGGCCGCTGGGCGTCCGACTCGACGCGGACGGTCAGGCCCGAGTCGCCGAGCCGGATCCGGTCGCCCGCACGGGGCCCGAAGACGGCCGCGTACTCCTGCCGGTCGATGTGCCTGCTGCCGGGCGCGCGGTGGTCGCTGTGCCGGGTCTGCTTGCTCATGCGGTGCTCCCTTCCGGGTGGGCGGGTCCGGGGGCGGCGCCCGTGCCCAGATAGCCGCAGGCGGCGGCCCTGCGCAGGGCCTCCTCCTTGGCGCCGGGCGCGTCGAGGGGCCCGTCGACGAGCCCGGCGAAGCCGATGGCGATCCGGGCGCCGCCGATCGGCACGAGCCCGACCTCGCCCTCGCCGCCCGGGTCGAACCGGACCGAGGACCCGGCGGGGACGCACAGGCGCATCCCGTACGCGGCGGCCCGGTCGAAGTCGAGGCGCGGGTTGGCCTCGAAGAAGTGGAAGTGCGAGGTCACGCTGATCGGGACGGCCGCCGTGTTGCGCACGGTGAGCCGGACGGCGGGCTCCGCCCCGGGGCCGTCGGGCCCGAACAGCACGGCGCCGGGCGCGTCCTCGCCGAGCCCGGCGGCGCCCCGGATGGGCGCCGGGACCACGGCGAGCCGCGAACCGTCGTCGAAGACGGCCTCGACGTGCACCTCGGTGACCACGTCCGCGACGCCCGGCAGGACGTCGTCGGGGCCGAGCACCGCGCGGGCCGCCTCGATCGCCTCGGCGAGCCTGCGCCCGTCCCTGGCCGCCTCGCAGACGGTGTCCGCGATCAGCGCGGTCGCCTCGGGGACATTCAGCCTCAGCCCTCGGGCCCGGCGGGCCCGCGCGAGCTCGGCGGCGCCGAAGAGCAGCAGCCGGTCGCGTTCCGTGGGGGTCAGTCGCACGCCACCACACCTCCCGTTAGAACACCACTCTAACCACACGCGCCGTGGTCTGTCATGGATTCATGGAGTTGCTGACTGCGTCACGATGCCGCACATTGAACGTCACTCAAACAGTAGGACACCGAATTCCAGCCATGGAGTCACTGAGCCGGTCATTGAGCCATCGAGGCGCAGCCCATCCACCCGAAGGTCAGGGGCAGCCCATGCCGACAGACGAGCGCGGAGTCGACTCGGGGGCGGAGTCCCGAAGTGGGGGCGGGGGCGGAGCCCCGGCGGGGATATCGGGGAGAGAGTCCCGAGTGGGGCGGGGGCGGAGCCCCGGCGGGGGTATCGGGGGAGGAGTCCCTGTGAGCGGGGTGCAGGGGCCGCAGGCCCGGCGAGGGTATCGGGGACAGAGTCCCGAAGTGGGGGCGGGGGCCGCAACCCCGGCGGGGGTATCGGGGGCGGAGCCCCGAAGTGGGGGCAGGGGCGCAACCCCGGCGGGGGTATCGGGGGAGGAGTCCCTGTGAGCGGGGTGCAGGGGCCGCAGGCCCCGCAACGGGGGTCCGGGGGCGCAGCCCCCGGGTAAACCCACCCACCCCGGCCCCCCCCCCCCCCCCCCCCCCCGGGGGGGGGGGGGCCCCCCCCCCCCCCCGGTAAACCCACCCACCCCGGCCCCCCACCCACCCACCCCCGGAGGGTCTAGGTGAAGGGGCGGGGTGGGGCAAAAACCGGGGTCAGCCCAGAGGGTGCATCCAGCCATGCGTATCCGGCGTCCGGCCCGTCTGGAGGTCGAGGAGCGCCTTGCGCAGGCGCATCGTCACAGACCCCGGCTCCCCATCCCCCTGCGTCCAGTTCGCCCGAGCGGACTTCACCGACCCCACCGGCGTGATCACCGCAGCCGTGCCGCACGCGAACACCTCGGTCAGCGTCCCCGCCTCGTTGTCCCGCTTCCAGTCCTCCGTGGAGATCCGCCCCTCCTCCGCCGTGTAGCCGAGGTCCCGGGCGATCTTCAGAAGGGAGTCACGGGTGATGCCCGGCAGCAGCGAGCCCGTCAGCTCGGGGGTCACGATGCGGTCCCCGTACACGAAGTACAGGTTCATCCCGCCCATCTCCTCGATCCACCGGTGCTCCACCGCGTCCAGCCAGACCACCTGGTCGCAGCCGTGCTCGGCCGCCTCGGCCTGGGCGACCAGGGACGCGGCGTAGTTGCCGCCGGTCTTGGCCGCGCCCGTACCGCCCTTGACCGCGCGCACGTACTCCTCGGAGAGCCAGACCGAGACCGGCTTCACGCCACCGGGGAAGTAGGCCCCGGCGGGGGACGCGATGACGATGAAGAGGTATTCGTTGGCGGGGCGAACACCAAGGCCGACCTCGCTCGCGATCATGAACGGGCGCAGGTACAGGGAGGCCTCGCCGGAGGAGGGGACCCAGCCCTTGTCCTGCTGGATCAGCGCGTCGCAGGCGGCGATGAACAGGTCGGTCGGCACCTCGGGCATCGCCATACGGCGGGCCGAGGAGCGGAAGCGCTCCGCGTTGGCCTCGGGGCGGAAGGTCGCCACCGTGCCGTCGGGCTGACGGTAGGCCTTCAGACCCTCGAAGATCGTCTGCGCGTAGTGCAGCGTCATGTTCGCCGGGTCCATCGACAGCGGCGCGTACGGAGTGAGCTCCGCGTCGTGCCACCCGCGGCCCTCGGTCCACTTGACCGTCACCATGTGGTCGGTGAAGTGGCGGCCGAATCCGGGGCTTTCCAGGATCGCGTCACGCTCCGCGTCGGACAGCGGGTTCGCGGAGGGCTTGAGCTCGATCGTGGGCGTCGTCATGGTTGCGTGTCCTTCACCGGTTGTGTGGGTCGGACCGCGCTCACGCCGTCTTCGCTTCCGCCAGGAGCTTCAGCCAGGACGTCCGAGCTTTTCCGCATGCCGCGGTCCCACGTTCGATTATCGCTCGTGCGGGACCATGGCAGAAACGCTGTGATTGCGGCCCAGGGACTGATGGTGGCACCCCGGGGCCGTACAGGAAAAGCCGCCGGGTTCTGGTGCGACCCGGCGGCTTGTCTGAGGAAGAGCGCTCGGGTCAGCCCGATACGCGTACGGCGAGCGCGTCGCCGATCTCGTCGGTGGTACGGGCGGAGCCGTCCCGTGCGGCCAGGTCGGCCTGGACGGCGTCCTCGATCCGGGCCGCCTCGGTCTCGTAACCGAGGTGGCGCAGGAGCAGGGCGACGGAGAGGACCGTGGCGGTCGGGTCGGCCTTGCCCTGGCCCGCGATGTCCGGCGCGGAGCCGTGGACCGGCTCGAACATCGAGGGGAACGCGCCGGTCGGGTTGATGTTGCCGGACGCGGCCAGGCCGATGCCGCCGGTGACGGCCGCGGCGAGGTCGGTGAGGATGTCGCCGAAGAGGTTGTCGGTGACGATCACGTCGAACCGCTCGGGCTGGGTGACGAAGAAGATCGTCGCGGCGTCGACGTGCAGATAGTCGGTGGTGACGTCCGGGTACTCCTTCGCCACCGTGTCGAAGATGTTCTTCCACAGGTGGCCGGCGAAGACCAGCACGTTGTTCTTGTGGACAAGGGTCAGCTTCTTGCGCGGCCGCGCCTGGGCGCGGGCGAACGCGTCGCGCACCACGCGCTCCACGCCGTACGCCGTGTTCACGCTGACCTCGGTGGCGACCTCGGCCGGGGTGCCGGTGCGCAGCGAGCCGCCGTTGCCCGTGTAGGGGCCCTCGGTGCCCTCGCGGACCACCACGAAGTCGATGTCGGGGCGGCCGGCCAGCGGGGTCGCGGTGTTGGGGAACAGCTTCGACGGGCGCAGGTTGATGAAGTGGTCGAAGGCGAAGCGCAGCTTCAGCAGCAGACCGCGCTCCAGGACGCCGGACGGGACGCTCGGGTCGCCGATGGCGCCGAGCAGGATCGCGTCGTGGGTCCTGAGCGCTTCGAGCTCCGCGTCCGGCAGGGTTTCGCCGGTGCGGTGCCAGCGCCGGGCGCCGAGGTCGTACTCCTTGGTCTCCAGCTTCACGTCCGCTGGAAGGACGGCATTGAGGACCTTGAGGCCCTGGGCCACCACTTCCTGGCCGATGCCGTCACCGGGGATCACTGCGAGATCGATGCTGCGAGACATGAATGCACCGTACTCCGCGTCCCATGCGTTGACATGTCGAGTCCACCATACGGACAGCACGGTTTCCCGCCCCGGCCGGGCGGGGCGCACGGGCGGGCCATGCTCCTAGTCCCTCCGGGCTGCCGCCGAATGGCTGCCAGGGGTGATGTGCGGGGGGATTCCGGGGAGTTGCATGAGGAGCTGTACGCGCCCCGTTCACCCAGCGGTGAGATTCGCGTCGTCTCAGGAGAGGACGTTTCCGGCCATGGACATCCCTCGTTTCGGCATTCCCGAGAAGCTCGCCGGCCGTATGAGCATGGCCGAGCAGCACGAGTACCTGCGTACGCGGCTGACGCGGCGCGGTGTGCTGCGTACTTCCGTGGCGACCGCCGCGATCGCCGGTGCCGGGGCGGGCACCGGACTCGCCACGTCGTCGCCCGCCCACGCCGCACCGACCGTGCTCATCTCGCGGGGCCCGGGCACCGAGGTCGACGGTTCTCTGGTGGCCCCGTTCGGGCGGCACCTCGCGTACGGCGCGGACGCAAGGACCCAGATGACGGTCTCCTGGCAGGTCCCCTTCGCGGTGCGGCGGCCGTACATCCGGATCGGGCTCAAGCCGTGGGCGCTCAGCCACCGGATCGGTGCCGAGGTGCGCCACCTCACCACGCCCGTCCTGAACGGCGGCAAGATCGCCGCGGCCGAGCAGTACTACGTGCACGCGGGCCTGGAGCGGCTGCGGCCGGGCACCACGTACTACTACGGCGTCGGCCACGACGGCTTCGACCCGGCCGACCCGCGCAACCTGGGCACGCTCGGCACCTTCACCACCGCGCCCGAGCGCGCCGAGCCGTTCACCTTCACCGCCTTCGGCGACCAGGGCGTCAGCTACCACGCACTCGGCAACGACCAGCTGATCCTGGGTCAGAACCCGGCGTTCCATCTGCACGCGGGCGACATCTGCTACGCCGACCCGTCCGGCTCGGGCACGTCGGGCGACAGCTACGACGCCCGCACCTGGGACCAGTTCCTGGCCCAGACGGAGTCGGTCGCCAAGACCGTGCCGTGGATGGTGACCACCGGCAACCACGACATGGAGGCCTGGTACTCGCCGGACGGCTACGGCGGCCAGAACGCCCGCTGGTCGCTGCCGGACAACGGCCCGGACCCGGTCAACCAGCCTGGCGTGTACTCGTTCGTGCACGGCAACGTGGGCGTGGTCGCGCTGGACGCCAACGACGTCTCGTACGAGATCCCCGCCAACTACGGGATCAGCGGCGGCAGGCAGACGCGGTGGCTCGACAAGCGTCTTGCCGAGCTGCGCGCCGACCGCCACGTCGACTTCATCGTGGTCTTCTTCCACCACTGCGCCTTCTCGACCACCAACGCGCACGCCTCCGAGGGCGGGGTGCGCGAGGCCTGGGTACCGCTCTTCGAGAAGCACCAGGTGGACCTGGTCATCAACGGCCACAACCACGTGTACGAGCGCACCGACGCGATCCTGCGCAACGCGGTGGGCCGCAAGGTCCCGATCGGCGAGCGCACCGACCCGACGCGGGACGGCATCGTGTACGTCACGGCCGGCGGCGCGGGCCGCGGGCTCTACGACTTCCCGGCCCCCGACAGCTACGAGGGCCACGTCAAGGACCAGGAGAGCGTCGCGAGCTACCACTGGGTGAAGGGCCGCGAGAAGGCGACCGAGACCGTGGAGTGGTCCCGGGTGCGCTTCACCGGCTACTCGTTCCTCGCGGTGGAGGTGGAGGCGGGCCGCCACGCCCGCATGACGGTGACGGCCCTGGCCGAGTCGGGCGCGAGAGTCGACCACTTCGAGATCAAGCGCGGCAAGTAGGAGCCCGAAGCCGGGCGACCCCCGTGCCCCGGACCACCAAGGGGCGCGGGGCTGTGACATGGGGCGGCTCCGCCGCGTGGGCGCGACCAGCCGCAGCGGGCCCGCACCCGGAAGCGCGCCGATCTACCCGGTCACGTGGCCGGTGGCCCCACCATTGTCACGGCGGTCAAGCGCGCGCTGGAGCGCGGCCGCGGCGTTCTTGCGGTCGGCATCACTCGTACGGGAAGCGTGGCGGACACGGCGGACGGTCGTCGTCTCGGACATGAGGGATCGACTCCTTGAGATCACGGAGATATCGAGGCGCCGGAAGGGGCGGGGAGCGCTGCCGCAGGGGTTGCCTGCCAAGGGGCACCGCGCTCGCGACCGCCATTCGCTGGATCTAGCGAGACGTTCGGCTTCTACAAAGCTAAGGGAGGACTCCGCTTCTGTCTCCACGATTACTCGGACTTCCTACTATCTGAGACGGCCCATCTGAGACGGCGGCTTCAGCGGCGCGGCGCGCGCAGCTCCCGGATGAGGGCACGGACCGCGACCGTCCCGGCCAGCTCGGGCGTGGTCACATAGCCCACGGACCGCGTCGGGCGCTCCGAACCGAGATCAGTGATCTCGACCGTGTGCGGTGCTCCGATCAGCGACAGCTCCGGCATGATCGCCATACCGAAACCACTGCTCACCATCGAGAGCACTGCTCCGTCGTCCTCGGCCTGCACCGTGGCCGCCGGGATCCAGTCCTGCTCGGCCCACCACTCCCGGGTGGACGAGGAGCAGTTCCGCTGGAACGCACCGAGTGCGACACGGCCGACTGGGTCATCCCGAGCGCCACGGCGGCCCCGGAGAAGCTGCGCTTCTGCTCGACGGCGGCGAGCACACATAGTTCACGCGGGGCGAGGTCGCTCGACATCAGGGCTCCCACCTGGACGTATGAGCAAAATTGATGGATCGGGCGGTTCCATCGACGCAACCCCCTGCCCGGCCCGCGCATTCCTTCCTAGCGTCTTGCGCATGACGACGACCTCGTTCACCGCGCACCAGACCGCCCGCCCCCAGGGCCTGCCCTCCCCCGACGACTTCACCCTCGTGCGGGGACCCGTCCCCGAGCCCGCGCCCGGCACCGCCCTCGTCCGTTCATCGGCATGCCGCGGGGCGGCAACACGGGGAAGATGCTGATCCGGGCGGGCGAGTGGCCACGCCCCCCAGCACCTCTCCGGCCCACCTTGTCGGCACTGCAACCTATCCAAGCATCGCCACCTAGTTTGCATTCCTACCTAGCTAGTGCTGGAATACACGCATGGCCGCAGACCGCAGATCCAGTTGGCTCAAAGGCGTCCTCGACCTCCTTGTCCTCACCTGCCTCACCGGGGGCGAGAGCTACGGGTACGAGATCTCCAAGACCCTGGCCGCGGCCGGGCTCGGAGAGATCAAGGGCGGGACGCTCTACCCCGTCCTGAACCGGCTCGAAGAGGCCGGGCTCGCCGTCGGGGAGTTCCGCGCCGCCGAGCGCGGGCCGGGCCGCCGGTACTACCGGCTCACCGAGGAGGGACACCGGGCGCTCGCCGAACAGGGCGCGTCCTGGCTGGAGTTCCACACCTCCGTACAGACCATGCTGACCAGCGCGACACCAGGGGGACGAGCGTCATGAGCGAGCAGAACGACTACTTCGGGGATCTCGCCGGGAAGCTGCGCGCCTCAGGGATGCCGCGGAGCGAGGTGGCGGCGACCGTCGCCGAGCTCACCGGCTATCTGGCGGAGTCCGGATCCGCCGACCCGTACGAGGAGTTCGGCGCGCCGCAGGACTTCGCGGCCCGGCTGACGGGGGGCCGGGCGGCCGAGGAGCCGGGCGCGGAGGCGGAGACCTGGAAGTGGACCGCCGACATCTACACCGACCGCAAGCACCTCAACCACTACGGCGACCAGGGCTGGGAGGTCGAGGGCCTGGACCGGCTCGGCCGGTTCGTCTGCCGCCGCGACCCGGCGGCGGCGATGCGGTGGGAGTACCGGCGCGAGAGCGCGAACAACACGGCCGAGCGCGAGTCGGTCACCGCCGGGCTCGCCCCCGACGGCTGGGAGCCTTGCGGGCACTGGATGTTCTTCATGTACTTCAAGCGCCCCAAGGCCGCGAGTGCCGGGCCCGCGGCCGGGCTCGACGAGCTGGTGGCGCCGCCCGCCAAGCAGGTCTTCATCAGCAAGACCTACTGGGGAAAACTCAAGCAGATGGCGGCCGCGGCGGTCGTCTCGGGGACGGTGACCGTCGCCGCGATCCACTACGGGGGCGAGCCGGTGATCTACCCGGCGCTGATCGGCGCGGCGGTCGCCGCCCCGGTGGGCCTGGCCCTCGGCTGGCAGCGGATCAAGCGGGAGGTCGCGCAGGGCGTCGAGGACGCGTGAGCGGCAGGGCGGGCACAGTGTGCGCGTCGAGCCCGGCGGGCGGCTCGACCGGGGGCCACTTCAACGCGGTGGCGTACCAGAACGGCCGGTACGACTACGCGATCACGGCGGTCGTCGACCCGACGTGATCGTGGCGCTGCACCGGCCACATCGAGACCGGCTCGGCGTCGGTCAGCGGCTGATATCCGATACCTGACAGGTGTCGTCCGTCACCGGCCGACCGTCAGGTCCTGGAGGCCCACCACCCGCAGCAGTTCCAGGCGATGGTGGGCCTCCGTGCCCGGGCGGGCCGAGTGCACCACCAGGAACTGGCCCTCGCCGGAGCTCAGCAGCACCTCGCAGTCCAGCTCCAGGAGGCCGACCACCGGGTGGACGAACCGCTTCACCTTGGCGTGCCGCGTCTCCACCTCGTGCTCGTCCCAGAGCGCCGAGAACTCCTCGCTCACCGCGCGCAGTTCGGCCACCAGCGCCGCCGGCTCCGGGTCGTCCGGGCGGGCCGCGAGCACCGCCCGCAGCTGGGCGACGTGGCTGCGCGCGTGCCCGGCCTGGTCCTCGGGCGGGAAGAGGCGGCGCAGCGACGCCTCGGTGAAGTAGCCGCGGATGATGTTCCGGCCGGGTGCGGACTCGCCGACCAGGGCGGCAGCCATCGCGTTCTGGGCGAGCACCTCGCCCCAGTCGCTCATCACCTGCGCGGGCGCGTCGTGCAGCCGGTCGAGGATCAGCATCAGGCCGGGGCGCACATGGACCGAGCCGTGCCGCTCGCGCGGGGGCTCCTCGCCGGCGAGGTGGAAGAGGTGATCGCGCCCGTCCCGGCTGAGCCTCAGCGCCCGCGCCAGCGCGGTCAGCATCTGCCGGGACGGGCGCGAGCCGCGGGCCTGCTCCAGCCGGGTGTAGTAGTCCGCCGACATCCCGGTGAGCTGGGCGACCTCTTCCCTGCGCAGCCCGGCCGTCCGCCGCCGGGGCCCGGCCGCGAGGCCGACGTCCGACGGTTCGAGACGGGCCCGGCAGTGCCGCAGGAAGTCCGCGAGTTCTTCTCTGTCCACGCGCTCAGCATGACGGTGACCACGGCGGGTATCCAGGGAGTCCCGCTCCCTGGATGGGGACGTCCCTCCCGCCGTCGGCCACTTGGCGCCAGGCTTGGGCCAGGCAACCGAGAGGAGCGGATGATGCGGATTCTGGTGACGGGGGCGACGGGCCAGGTCGGCCGCAGGTTCGTGCCGAGGCTGGTCCAGCGGGCCGACGTGGTGCGGGTCCTGGTGCGCGACGAGGCGCGCGGTGCCGCCCTCGGCGCCCATGAGGTGATGGCCGGCGACGTACGGAACGGGGAGTCCGTGGCCAAGGCGCTGGCCGGGGTGGACGCGGTGGTGAACCTCGCGGTGGCGTACCGCGATGTGACGGACGAGGAGAACCGCGCGGTCAACCTCGACGCGGCGCTCGCGCTGGGCCGGGCGGCGCTGGAGGCCGGGGTGAGCCGGTTCGTGCAGGTGTCGTCGAACCTGGCGTACGGCCTGGGGCGCGGGCGGCCACTGACCGAGGACGACGAGCCGCTGCCCGGCGGCCCGCTGTGGGGGACGTACGCGGAGTCCAAGGCGGCCGCCGAGGAGGGCCTGTTCGCCCTCCACCGCGAGCACGGTCTGGACGTGCGCGTGGGCGCGCTCGCCTTCGTCTACGGCGAGGGCGACCCGCACCTGGAGCAGTCGGTGTACTGGGCGGGCCAGTGGGCCGCGCACCAGCGGCTGCCGATGGTGCACCACGCGGACGTGGCGCAGGGCCTGATGCGGCTGCTGTACGCGCCGGGGGTGGCGGGCCGCAAGTACAACATCGCGGACGACAGCCCGGTGACGGCGGTCGAGCTGCACCAGCTCAACGGGGTCGAGGTGCCGCCGGAGCTGGCGCAGCGCACCGACCCGGACCCGTTCTACACGATCGTGTCGACCCTGCGGATCCGGGACGAGCTGGGCTTCCGCCCGCTGTACCCGTCGGTGTGGACGGCACGGGACGCGGGCGTCCTGTAGTCCGGTAGCCCTGTAACGGCGGGTCTGTAACGGCGGGTCTGTAACGGCAGATCTGTAACGGCGTTACAGGACGTCGCCGTCGCGCCAGTCGAAGACCAGCGGCTGCGCGGGGTCGGGCAGCGGACCGCCCCCGGCCGGGCGGAGGTAGGTGGTGCCCTCCTCCTCGGCGAGGCGCACCACCCCGTCCGGGCTCAGCACCTCGATCCGCCCGGGCCAGACCTGCCAGCCGCGCGCCCGGTAGAGCGCGGCGCCCTCGTCGGAGGCGGACAGCGCGCCGAACTCGTACGCCTGGTCGATCACATGCTCCAGGGCGGCCATCACCCGCCCGCCGAGCCCCTGGCGGCGCCGGTCCTCGCGCACGGCGACGGCCTCGACGTAGCCGACGCGGTAGGACCGGCCGCCGTGCAGCACCCGGCGCATGATCACGCTGCCGTGCGCGGCGATCCCCTTCTCGTCGTCCAGGAACGAGTGGACCCCGCCGAGCCCGTGGTCCCAGTCCTCGTCGCTGAAGTCCCCGCCGAAGGCGGTGTCGAGCAGTTCGCGGATTCTCGGCAGGCCGTCCGGGCCGAGCTGCGAGGTGTGCGCGGTGTGCTGAGACTCAGTCATGCGCCCACTGTGGCAGGCCGCTTCGCGTCCTTCCGCGCCGGGCGCGACTGCTCCAGACTCGCTTTCATGTCACCGTCGGCACAGCAGCAGTGGACCCCGGCCCACGGGGAGCCCTACCGCCCGGTCCCCTACCATCCCGCCCGGATGCCCGCCGCCGAGTCCCTGGAGCGGGCGGCGGCGCTGCGCGACACCATGCGCCGGCGCCGTACGGTACGGCAGTTCTCCCCCGACCCGGTCCCTGAGCAGGCGGTCCGGGACGCCGTCGCCTGTGCGGCGACGGCTCCCTCGGGCGCGCACCAGCAGCCCTGGACCTTCGTGCTCGTACGCGACCCGGAGGTGCGGCGGCGGATACGGGAGGCGGCCGAGCACGAGGAGCGCGTCTCCTACGGCGGGCGCCTCGGCGAGGAGTGGCTGGCGGCGCTGCGCCCGCTGGGCACGGACGCCGTGAAGAGCCACCTGACCGACGCCCCGGCCCTGATCGTGGTCTTCCAGCAGCGGTACTGGCTGGCCGAGGACGGCACCAAGCACAAGCACTACTACGTGGACGAGTCGGTGGGGATCGCGGTCGGGATGCTCCTGAGCGCCCTCCACCAGAGCGGTCTGGCCGCCCTCGTCCACACACCGAGCCCGATGCGGTTCCTGCGCGAGGTGCTCTGCCGCCCCGTGAACGAGAAGGCGTTCGCGGTGATCCCGGTCGGCTATCCGGCCGAGGGCTGCGAAGTCCCCGATCTCGTACGGAAGTCACTGGAGCAGGTGCTGGTGGAGTTCTGACCCCTCGCCCTCAATCCCTAACCTCTCTAATGCACTTGACTGGTTAGTGCGACCCGTGGTTGACTGCTCACGCACCAACACAACCAGTCAAGCGGACATGAGGGGTTAGGCATGAGTGCGGAGCAGATCCACTACCGGACGGCGGCCGTCGGCGGCCAGGAGATCTTCTACCGGGAGGCGGGGTCGCCCGACGCCCCGACTCTGCTGCTCCTGCACGGCTTCCCCACCAGCTCCCACATGTTCCGCGACCTGATCCCCCGGCTGGCCGCGCGCTACCACGTGATCGCCCCGGACCACCTCGGCTTCGGTTACTCCTCGGCGCCGCCGGCCGGCGAGTTCGCGTACACCTTCGCCAACCTTGCCGCCCTGACACAGGAGTTCACCGAGCAGCTCGGCCTCACCCGGTTCGCGCTCTACATCCAGGACTACGGCGCCCCCATCGGGCTGCGGCTCGCCCTCGCGCACCCCGAGCGCATCACGGCGATCGTCACCCAGAACGGCAACGCGTACACCGAGGGCCTGGGCGAGGCCTGGGACGCGCCGCTCGCCCTGATCGCCGGGCGCACACCCGAGACCGAGGCGCCCGTACGGGAGATCCGCTCCCTGGAGGGCATCAAGTGGCAGTACCTGCACGGCCTCCCGGACCCGTCGCTGGTCAGCCCGGACGCGTACCACTACGACGCGGCCCTGATGGCGCGCGAGGGCCAGGACGCCATCCAGCTCGACCTGATGGCCGACTACGGCTCCAACTTCGACCTCTACCCGGCCTTCCAGGAGTACTTCCGCACCAGCGGGGTGCCGCTCCTGGCCACCTGGGGCGCCCACGACGAGATCTTCGTCCCGGCCGGAGCCCTCGCCTTCGCGCGCGACCTGCCCGAGGCGGAGATCCACCTCCTGCCCACCGGCCACTTCGCCCTGGAGACGCACGCGGACCAGATCGCGTCACTGATCGACGACTTCCTCGTACGGAAGCTGTGAGGGGCCCGGGAGCCGGGAATTGGAAACCGCCCCCGTCCTCGGTTGGGGGACCAAGGACGGGGGCGGGGTTCAGAGGTGACTGCGCGTCAGCCCATGTGGGGGTACGTGTAGTCGGTCGGCGGGACCAGGGTCTCCTTGATGGCGCGGGTCAGCGTCCAGCGCATCAGGTTCTGGGGGGCGCCCGCCTTGTCGTTGGTGCCCGAGGCGCGGCCGCCGCCGAAGGGCTGCTGGCCGACGACGGCGCCGGTCGACTTGTCGTTGATGTAGAAGTTGCCCGCCGCGTAGCGGAGCTTGTCCATCGTATACGCGGCCGCCGCGCGGTCGTTGGAGATGACGGCGCCGGTCAGGGCGTAGTCGGAGACCGACTCCATCTGCTCCAGCATCGCGTCGTACTCGGCGTCGTCGTAGACGTGGATCGCCAGGATCGGGCCGAAGTACTCGGTCGTGAAGACCTCGTTGGCCGGGTCCGAGCACTCGATGACGGTCGGGCGGACGAAGTAGCCGACCGAGTCGTCGTAGGTGCCGCCGGCGACGATCGTGCAGGAGGCGTCGGCCTTCGCGCGGTCGATCGCGGCCTTGTTCTTGGCGAAGGAGCGCTCGTCGATGACGGCGCCGATGAAGTTCGACAGATCGGTGACGTCACCCATGGTGATGCCGTCGACCTCGGCCGCGAACTCCTCCTTGAAGCCGTCGTTCCAGATCGACGCCGGGACGTACGCACGCGAGGACGCGGAGCACTTCTGGCCCTGGTACTCGAAGGAGCCACGGGTCAGGGCCGTCTTCAGGACGGCGCGGTCGGCGCTGGGGTGCGCGACGACGAAGTCCTTGCCGCCGGTCTCGCCGACCAGGCGCGGGTAGGTGCGGTACTTCTCGATGTTGGTGCCGACCGTCTTCCACAGGTGCTGGAAGGTCTTGGTGGAACCCGTGAAGTGGATGCCCGCCAGGTCGCGGTGGTTCAGCGCGATCTCCGAGACGGCCAGGCCGTCACCGGTGACCAGGTTGATGACGCCCTTGGGCAGACCGGCCTCCTCCAGGAGCTGCATCAGCAGCACGGCGGCGTGGGTCTGCGTCGGGGACGGCTTCCACACGACCACGTTGCCCATCAGGGCCGGGGCGGTCGGCAGGTTGCCCGCGATGGCCGTGAAGTTGAACGGCGTGATCGCGTAGACGAAACCTTCCAGCGGACGGTGGTCCATACGGTTCCACACGCCCGGGGAGTTCGCCGGGGGCTGCTCGGCGAGCAGGTTGCGGGCGTAGTGGACGTTGAAGCGCCAGAAGTCGACGAGCTCGCAGGGGGTGTCGATCTCGGCCTGCTGGGCGGTCTTCGACTGGCCGAGCATCGTGGACGCGGCCAGCGTCTCGCGCCACGGGCCGGCCAGCAGCTCCGCCGCGCGCAGGATGATCGCGGCGCGGTCGTCGAACGACATCGCACGCCACGCCGGGGCGGCGGCGAGCGCGGCGTCCACCGCGTCCTGCGCGTCCTGCGTCGTGGCGTTGGCGAACGTGCCGATGACGGCCTTGTGGTTGTGCGGCTGCACGACGTCGAAGCGCTCGCCGCCGCCCATCCGCTTCTCGCCGCCGATGGTCATCGGCAGCTCGATCGGGTTCTCGGCCAGCTCCTTGAGCTTGGCCTCCAGGCGCGCGCGCTCCGGGGAACCGGGGGCGTAGCCGTGCACCGGCTCGTTGACGGGAGTGGGGACCTGGGTTACAGCGTCCATGAGTCTCTGAACTCCTTGATGAGGGGTGGTGGGCTCAGCCCTTGGTGAGGATGGAGCGGGCGAAGAAGAGCAGGTTGGCGGGCTTCTCCGCCAGGCGGCGCATGAAGTAGCCGTACCAGTCGGTGCCGTACGCCGTGTAGACGCGCATCCGGTGGCCCTCGGCCGCGAGCCGCACGTGCTCGTCGCTGCGGATGCCGTACAGCATCTGGAACTCGTACTCGTCCAGTTTGCGCCCGGCGCGCCGCGCGAGCTCCTGGGTGATGGCTATCAGACGCGGGTCGTGCGACCCGATCATCGGGTAGCCCTCGCCGTCCATCAGGATCTTCAGGATGCGGACGTACGCCTTGTCGATCTCGCCCTTGTCCTGGTAGGCGACCGAGGCGGGCTCCTTGTAGGCGCCCTTCACGATCCGGACGCGGCTGCCGGCGGCGGACAGGCGGCGGGCGTCGTCCTCGGTGCGGAAGAGGTACGCCTGGATGACGCAGCCGGTCTGC
The DNA here is from genome assembly GCF_042737755.1 of Streptomyces sp. NPDC059994. Classification (NCBI taxonomy): domain Bacteria; kingdom Bacillati; phylum Actinomycetota; class Actinomycetes; order Kitasatosporales; family Streptomycetaceae; genus Streptomyces; species Streptomyces sp. NPDC059994. The sequence goes on along the minus strand of NZ_JBHWUR010000012.1, from coordinate 97,127 downwards.
GGGAAGTCCTTCCGCAGCTCCTCGTGGATGGCGAACATCGAGTCGAGGGTGGTGTGGTCCTCGGCGTCCAGGGTGACCGTGGTGCCGATGGCCGCGGCGGCCTCGACGACCGGGCGGACGTTGGCGAGGGCCAGCTCGTGGCCGCCTTCCAGCGACTGGCCGAACATGGAGAGCTTCACCGACATCTCGGCGCGGGTGCCCAGGTCCAGGTCCTTGAGGCGCTCGATGAGCTGGAGGTAGGCGTCGCGCGCGGCGTACGACTGCTCCACGGTGGTGATGTCCTCGCCCACCACGTCCAGGGTGACCTCCAGGCCCCGGCCCGCGGCGTCCTTGACGATCGGCACGACCTGCTCGACCGTCTCCCCGGCGATGAACCGGTCGACGACCTGCTTGGTGCCGGGTGCGGCCGAGATGAAGCGGCGCATCTTGTCGCTGCGCGACGCGGCGAGGATCACGGGACCCAGCACGGGGCACCTCCATGGAAAGGGGTAGCAGGAGGCCGAAACCCGACGATCCGGGTACGGCACGGAGAACCACCGTGAAACCTAAGGATCCTTCCGATCCTCTGCCATCGACACCTGTCACGCATCCGTGCCCCGCATCTCAGACATATGTCTGAAGGCGGCGCCGGTATGCGCGAGAATGGCTTGTGTGAAGGGCGACTACCAGGACCTGGTCGATGAGATCTCGGCGCTGCTCGGCGCCCCCGCGACCCTGGAGGACCGGGACTTCGGGCTGATCGCCTTCGGCGCGCACGACTCCGAGGACGACTCGGCCATGGACCCGGTGCGCACCCGCTCGATCCTCACCCGCCGCTCCACCCCGGCGGTCCGCGCCTGGTTCGAGGGGTTCGGCATCACCCGCGCGACCGGCCCGGTCCGCATCCCGGCCGCCCCCGAGGCGGGCGTCCTGCGCGCCCGGATCTGCCTGCCGGTCCGCCACCGTGGCGTGGTGCTCGGTTACGTGTGGCTCCTGGACGCCGACCCGGGCCCGGCCGAGGACCGCCTCGCCGCCGCGATGGAGGTGGCCACCCGCATCGGCGGCCTGCTGGCGGACGAGGCCCAGGCGGGCACCGATCTCTCCCGGGAGTTCCGGGCGGCCCTGACCGCCGGGCGGGGCTGGCGGCGCGACATGGCGACGGCGGCCCTGCGCGCGGCCCTGGGCCCGGACGCGGACGGCCTGCACGCGGTGGTCTGCGTCAGTCCCTGGCCCCAGGAGACGCCGTCCGTACGGACCGTTCCGGGGACGGCGGCGCTGTGCGCGGTGCCGTGGGGCGCGCACAGCGAGGAGGGGGCCGACGAGCCCTCGGACGCCCCGCGCGCCCAGGTGCTCGGCGCGCTCGTCCGGCTCCGCTCGCCCGACGCGCTCGCGCCCGCGCTGACCGCCGCCGAGCGGCTGCGCGCCACGGCGGGGCCGGGCGCCGCCGCCGGGGTCGCGCTGCCCCGCCGGGGCCTCGGCGAGCTGCCCGCCTCCTGGCACGAGGCGGCCTCGGCGGCCCGGGCGGCCCTGGCCGAACCGGGACTCGGCCCGGTCGCCCAGTGGGCGGCGATCGGCCCGTACCGGCTGCTGACCGCGCTCCCCGACAACGCGCCCCACGACGTGGCGGTCCGCGCCCTGCTCACCCCGGCCCACACCGAACTGGCCCGCACCGCCGAGGTGTTCCTCGACTGCGCGGGCCAGGCGGGCCGTACGGCGGCGGCGCTCGGCATCCACCGCCAGACCCTCTACTACCGGCTCTCCCGGGTCGAGCAGCTCACCGGCCTCGACCTCGACGAGGGCGAGGACCGGCTGCTGCTGCACATGGCACTGAAGGCGTCACGTCTGTGACGGTCGCCCCCGGGGCCGCTCAGGCCTGTGACGGCTTCTGGGGTCCGGCCGACGCGATGAGCCGCCGCATTCCCTCGGTCAGCTCGGCCGCGCTAGACGCGGTGCCCGGGTCGAAGGTCCACTGGGCGATGAGCCCCATCATCATCGTCATATAGAGCTTGCCGAGCGTGTCGACGTCGTCCTCGCCGACCTCGGCCTCCTCGCCCCCCATGAACATGGGGATGATGCCGCGCGCGCCCTCGCGCTGGGCCTGCGCCAGATGGTCGCGCACCCCCGGCAGCTGGTCGCCCATGACGATGATCTCCATGCTGAGGTGCCACATCGAGCCGGGCTGCTCCATGGTGGCGATGATGTTCGACCAGACCTCCTGGAAGCGCTCCAGGGAGCCCGGCTCGGTGGCCGTCACCTGCGAGGGGCCCTCGAAGGCGACCGAAACCCCTTCCACCAGGGCGATGTAGGCCTGCGCGAGCAGCGCGTCCTTGGATCCGTAGTGGTAGCCGATGGACGCCAGATTCGTCCCCGACTCCTTGACGATGTCCCGCGCGGTCGTGCGCGCGAAGCCCTTCTCCAGCAGGCAGCGCTTGGCGCCTTCGAGCAGATCCTCACGGTGTCCCATGCGGGGAGCCTACCTGGTTTTATACGTATGTGTAATACGCACGTATGGCGGGGCGGGTGCGCTGTCACCGAGGACGGTCTCTCGGCCGCGGACCGTGCTGGGTCGCTCACGCGGTTGCCCGCGCCCCTGACCGTCCAGGGGCGCGGGAACCGTCTCAGACCAGATTCACGGAGCGGGCCGACGTCGCGCCGATCGCGTCCGCGAGCTCGGTGAGCACCGGCTGCGGCACGGTGTCGTCCACGGTCAGGACCGCGAGCGCCTCGCCGCCCTCCTCCGCGCGCGCGACCTGCATACCCGCGATGTTCAGCCCGGCCTCGCCGAGGATCTGGCCGACCGTGCCGACGACGCCCGGGCGGTCCTCGTAGCGCAGGACGACCATGTGGTCGGCGAGCGCCAGGTCCACGTCGTACTCACCGATCGCCACGATCTTCTGGAGGTGCTTGGGGCCCGCCAGCGTGCCGGAGACCGCCACCTCCTCGCCGCCCGAGAGCGTGCCGCGCACGGTGACCACGTTGCGGTGGTCCGGCGACTCGCTGCTGGTGGTGAGGCGGACCTCGACGCCGCGCTCCTGCGCGAACAGGGGGGCGTTGACATAGCTGACGGTCTCGTCCACGACGTCCTCGAACACGCCCTTGAGCGCGCTGAGTTCGAGCACCTTCACATCGTGCTGGGTGATCTCGCCGTACACCTCGACGTCGAGGCGGACCGCCACCTCGCCCGCGAGCGCGGTGAAGATCCGGCCCAGGCGCTCCGCGAGCGGCAGACCCGGCTTGACGTCCTCGGCGATGACTCCGCCCTGGACGTTGACCGCGTCCGGCACCAGCTCGCCGGCGAGGGCCAGGCGCACCGAGCGGGCGACCGCGACGCCCGCCTTCTCCTGGGCCTCGTCGGTGGAGGCGCCCAGGTGCGGGGTGCAGACGACCTGGTCGAGCTCGAAGAGCGGGGAGTCCGTGCAGGGCTCCTTCGCGTACACGTCGAGGCCCGCGCCCGCGACGCGGCCCTCCTTGAGCGCCGAGTACAGCGCGGCCTCGTCGACGATGCCGCCGCGCGCCGCGTTCACGATCCGGACGTGCGGCTGGACCTTGTGGAGCGCCTCGTCGCCGATGAGGCCGAGGGTCTCCGGGGTCTTCGGCAGGTGCACGGTGATGAAGTCCGCGACCTGGAGCAGCTCGTCGAGGGTGAGGAGCTTGACACCCATCTGCGCGGCGCGCGCGGGCTGCACATAGGGGTCGTACGCGACGATCTTCATGCCGAAGGCCGACATGCGCTGGGCGACCAGGACACCGATACGGCCGAGGCCGACGACGCCGAGGGTCTTCTCGCTCAGCTCGACGCCGGTGTACTTGTTCCGCTTCCACTCGCCGTTCTTCAGCGCGGTGTTGGCCTGCGGGATGTTGCGCGCGGTGGCCACCAGCAGACCGCAGGCGAGCTCGGCGGCGGTGACGATGTTGGAGGTCGGCGCGTTGACGACCATCACGCCGGCCTTGGTGGCGGCGGAGACATCGACGTTGTCGAGGCCGACGCCCGCGCGGGCGACGACCCTCAGCTTCTTCGCGGCGGCGACGGCCTCGGCGTCGACCTTCGTCGCGGAGCGGATCAGGATCGCGTCCGCGTCGGCGATGGCGGGCAGCAGTTCGGCGCGGTCCGCTCCGTTGCAGTGCCGGATCTCGAAGTCCGGACCGAGGGCGTCGACGGTGGCGGGCGACAGCTCTTCAGCGATGAGTACGACAGGTTTCGAGCTCACGTGAGTCCTCACAAGTCCAGTGCGGACGGCCGTCCCGACGGCCGCAGGCGGTGGAGGGTACTGGCCGCGTGGAAGACGCACGACGCTGTGGGCCTGACGCGATGTATTGAGCAGCAGTGTAGTGGTGCTCAAGTCGGGGTTCTCCGCCGTGGAGGAAGGATCACCCGATGGGGTTGGACTGGGTGTCCATGGCGGCGACGGGGGCCGGGGCGGTTTGCCGCCCCCGCGGGCCCGGGGGGTTAGCCCGCACCGGTTGACACCCCCACAACATAGTTGGCCCCCACAATGCGCGGGTTTGAAAGAGGGTGTTTGA
>NZ_JBHWUR010000012.1:0-92617 GCF_042737755.1 Streptomyces sp. NPDC059994 | reverse complement strand
GGGGTGCTCAAGGGGGGGTTCTCCGCCGGGGCGCACCGAACCCCGGTTGGGTTTGGACGGGGTTTCCAGGGCGGCGAGGGGGCCGGCCGCGATGTCCGCCCCCGTCGGCCCGGAGGCTTACGCCTCCTCGTTGTCCACCCAGCTCATGAGCTTGCGCAGCTCCTTGCCGGTGGTCTCCAGGAGGTGGTTCTCGTCCTGGGTCTTGTACTCGTTGTACTTCTTCAGACCGCCGTGGTACTCGTCCATCCAGTTCTTGGCGAACGTGCCGTCCTGGATCTCCGTGAGGACCTTCTTCATCTCGGCCTTGGTGTCGGCGGTGATGATGCGGGGGCCGGTGACGTAGTCGCCCCACTCGGCGGTCTCGGAGACCGACCAGCGCATCTTCTCCAGGCCGCCCTCGTACATCAGGTCGACGATGAGCTTCAGCTCGTGGAGGCACTCGAAGTAGGCGATCTCCGGCTGGTAGCCCGCCTCGACGAGGGTCTCGAAGCCCGCCTTGACCAGCGCGGACGTACCGCCGCAGAGCACGGCCTGCTCGCCGAAGAGGTCGGTCTCGGTCTCCTCGGTGAAGGTCGTCTTGATGACGCCGGCCCGGGTGCCGCCGATGCCCTTGGCGTACGAGAGCGCGAGCGCGAAGCCGTTGCCGGTCGCATCCTGCTCGACGGCCGCGATACACGGGACGCCGCGGCCCTCCTCGTACTGGCGGCGGACCAGGTGGCCCGGGCCCTTGGGGGCGACCATGCAGACGTCGACGCCCTCGGGGGCCTTGATGAAGCCGAAGCGGATGTTGAGGCCGTGGCCGAAGAACAGCGCGTCGCCGTCCTTCAGGTTGTCCTTGATGGACTCCTCGTAGACCTGGGCCTGGATCGGGTCCGGGACCAGGATCATGATGACGTCGGCCTCGGCGGCGGCCTCGGCGGGCGTGACCACGCGCAGGCCCTGCTCCTCGGCCTTGGCCTTGGACTTGGAGCCCTCGTGCAGACCGACGCGGACGTCGACACCCGAGTCACGGAGCGACAGCGCGTGGGCGTGGCCCTGGCTGCCGTAACCGATCACCGCGACCTTGCGGCCCTGGATGATGGACAGGTCGGCGTCGTCCTCGTAGAACAGCTCGGCCACTGGGATATCTCCTTGGTGTGCTGGTGTTGCGTCCCACCGTACGGCGGGGATGCGTCGGGAAGTTTTGAGTCTCGCGATACGAACACCGCGAGGGGGCGGGTTCAGGCCGAGCGGTCCAGGGCCCGCAGGCTGCGGTCGGTGATGGACCGCGAGCCGCGCCCTATGGCGATCGTCCCGGACTGGACGAGCTCCTTGATGCCGAACTGCTCCAGCATCTTGAGCATCGCCTCCAGCTTGTCGGCGCCGCCGGTGGCCTCGATGGTCACGGCCTCGGGCGAGACGTCGACGGTCTTGGCACGGAACAACTGGACGATCTCGACGATCTGGGAGCGCGTTTCGTTGTCGGCACGCACCTTCACCAGAACGAGTTCACGCTGGATCGCAGCGCTGGGCTCGAGTTCGACGATCTTCAGGACGTTGACCAGCTTGTTGAGCTGCTTCGTCACCTGCTCCAGGGGCAGGTCCTCGACATTGACCACAATGGTGATGCGGGAGATGTCGGGGTGTTCGGTGACACCGACCGCGAGCGAGTCGATGTTGAAGCCGCGACGGGAGAAGAGCGCGGCGATCCGGGCGAGGATGCCGGGGGTGTTCTCCACCAGGACGGAGAGCGTGTGCTTGGTAGACATGGTGACGGTCTCTCTCTGCTCTCTCAGTCGTCTTCGTTGTCGCCGAAGTCGGGACGGACGCCCCGGGCGGCCATGACCTCGTCGTTGGAGGTGCCTGCGGCGACCATCGGCCACACCTGCGCGTCCTCGTGGACGATGAAGTCGATGACGACCGGGCGGTCGTTGATGGAGTTGGCCTCCTCGATGGCCTTGTCCAGGTCCTCCGGGCGCTCGCAGCGGATCGCGTAGCAGCCCATGGCCTCCGACAGCTTCACGAAGTCCGGGACGCGGGTGCCGCCGCTGGGCTTGCCCTGTTCGGCGATGCCGTCCTCCGGGCCGCTGTGCAGCACGGTGTTGGAGTAGCGCTGGTTGTAGAAGAGGGTCTGCCACTGGCGGACCATCCCGAGGGCGCCGTTGTTGATGATGGCGACCTTGATCGGGATGTTGTTGAGCGCACAGGTGGTGAGCTCCTGGTTGGTCATCTGGAAGCAGCCGTCGCCGTCGATCGCCCAGACCGGGCGGTCCGGCATTCCGGCCTTGGCGCCCATGGCCGCCGGGACCGCGTACCCCATCGTTCCGGCGCCGCCGGAGTTCAGCCAGGTGGCGGGGCGCTCGTAGTTGATGAAGTGGGCGGCCCACATCTGGTGCTGGCCGACGCCTGCCGCGTAGATGGTGTCGGCGGGGGAGAGCTCGCCGATGCGCTGGATGACCTGCTGCGGCGAGAGGGTGCCGTCGTCCGGCTGGTCGTAGCCGAGCGGATAGGTCTCGCGCCACCGGTTGAGGTCGTTCCACCAGGCGGTGTAGTCACCGGTGTGGCCCTCGGTGTGCTCGGCCTGGACGGCCTGCACCAGATCGGCGATGACCTCGCGGGCGTCGCCCACGATCGGCACGTCGACCTCGCGGTTCTTGCCGATCTCGGCCGGGTCGATGTCCGCGTGGATGATCTTCGCGTACGGGGCGAAGCTGTCCAGCTTGCCGGTGACCCGGTCGTCGAAGCGGGTGCCGAGCGCGACCAGCAGGTCCGCCTTCTGCAGCGCGGTGACGGCGGTGACCGCGCCGTGCATACCGGGCATCCCCACGTGCAGCGGGTGGCTGTCGGGGAAGGCGCCGAGCGCCATCAGGGTGGTGGTGACGGGCGCTCCGGTGAGCTCCGCGAGGACCTTCAGCTCGGCGGTCGCGCCGGCCTTCAGGACGCCGCCGCCGACGTACAGGACCGGGCGCTTGGCCTGGACGATCAGCTTGGCCGCCTCGCGGATCTGCTTGGCGTGCGGCTTGGTGACCGGGCGGTAGCCCGGCAGGTCCATGTGCGGCGGCCAGGAGAAGGTGGTGCGCGCCTGGAGGGCGTCCTTGGCGATGTCGACCAGGACGGGACCCGGGCGGCCGGTGGAGGCGATGTGGAAGGCCTCCGCGATGGTGCGCGGGATGTCCTCGGCCTTGGTGACCAGGAAGTTGTGCTTGGTGATCGGCATGGTGATACCGACGATGTCCGCCTCCTGGAAGGCGTCGGTGCCGATCGCCTTGGAGGAGACCTGGCCGGTGATCGCGACCAGCGGGACGGAGTCCATGTGGGCGTCCGCGATCGGCGTGACCAGGTTGGTGGCGCCGGGGCCGGAGGTCGCCATGCAGACGCCGACCTTGCCGGTGGCCTGCGCGTAGCCGGTGGCGGCGTGACCGGCGCCCTGCTCGTGGCGGACCAGGACGTGGCGGACCCGGGTGGAGTCCATCATCGGGTCGTACGCCGGGAGGATCGCGCCGCCCGGAATGCCGAAAACGGTCTCGGCCCCGACTTCCTCAAGAGAGCGGATGAGGGACTGCGCGCCCGTGACGTGCTCAACGGTGGCGGCGTGGTGTCCGCCGTTACGGGCCCGCGGCTGCGGGTGGTGGGCCCCGGTGGCCTGCTCGGTCATCGGCATTCTCTTCTCGAAGCTGAGGGTTTTTGCAGGGGTTTGGTCGAGATCGCTGTCGTGCTTCAGGGGTGCCAGTGCAACAAAAAACCCCTCGTGCCGTGAGGCAAGCGAGGGGAGCGCGTCGGGGTGTGGTCCACTGGGCCCGCGTGCGGGCCCGGCTTCAGCCGACGCGCTTTCCAAGTACGAGAATTCGGGTGCGCATGGCAATGACCCTCCCCCCGGCGCCCCGGTAGTGTCAAGTGGGTGGGACGGGTGTCTCACTATTTGAGTGGTTGACCCGGACGGAGGGCAGCGCCCGGCCGCTGAGCACGGGCAACGCGGCCCCGCCCGGCACCGGGAAGGTGCCCCGCACCAGGGCCCGGCGCAGCCGGTACTCGTCCAGCGGCCCGGAGAAGGCCATGCCCTGCCCGTGGGTGCATCCCATGGCCCGCAGCGCCAGGACCTGCTCCGGCACGTCCACGCCGTCGGCCACGGACTGCATCCCGAGGTCGCAGGCGATCCGCAGCAGCCCGCTGGTGATCTTGTGCAGCCGGGCGGACTCGACCACGCCCTCGACCAGTCCCCTGTCCAGTTTCAGTACGTCGATGGGGAGCCGGCGCAGGGCGTTGATCGCCGCGTACCCACTGCCGAAGCCGTCGAGGGCGATCCTTACGCCGAGCCGGCGCAGGGCCACCAGACGTCGCTCCAGCTCGTCGAAGGAGATCCTGGGATCACTGTCGGCCAGCTCGATCACCAGGGCGCCCGACGGCAGCCCGTGCCTGGCCAGCAGGGCTTCCACGGAGCCCAGGGGCATCGACTTGTCGAGCAGCCGGCGGGCCGGGAGGCGGACCGCGACCGGGGTGTGGTGCCCGGCCCGGCCGCGCTCGGCGGCCTGCGCGACGGCCTCTTCGAGGAGCCAGCGGCCCAGCTCCGCGGTGCGCTCGCTGTCGTCGGCGACCCGTAGGAATTCGGCCGGGGTGAACAGGATCCCCTGGGCGGATCTCCAGCGCGCCTGCGCGGCCACGGCGGCCACCCGCCCGGTGGTGAGGTTGACCACCGGCTGGTGCAGCAGCGCGAACTCGCCCTCGTGCAGCGCGGTGCGCAGCCGGGCGGCCAGCTCGGTCTTGCGGACGACCTCGGCCTGCATCTGCGGCGCGTACATCTCGACGCGGTTCTTGCCGCCGGACTTGGCCCGGTACATCGCGAGGTCGGCGTTGCGCATCAGTTCGCGGGCGCTGACGTCGCTCTCGGCGAAGGCGACGCCGATGGAGGCGGCGACCCGTACCTCGTTGCCGTCGATCTGGTACGGCTGCGAGAGCTTCAGGCGCAGGCGGTCGGCGATCTCGTACACCTGGCGCTGGCGGGCCGCCCGGTCGCGGCCGCCGTCGCCGAGGATCAGGGCGGCGAACTCGTCGCCGCCGAGACGGGCCGCGGTGTCCCCGGCGCGCACCGAGTCCTGGAGGCGGCGGGCCGCCTGGATCAGCAGCTCGTCGCCGGCCTGGTGGCCGATGGTGTCGTTGACCTGCTTGAAGCCGTCGAGGTCGATGAAGAGCACCGCCGTGCCGGGGTCGGAGGCGCGGCGCCCGCTCAGCGCCTGGCGGACGCGCTCGGTGAACAGGGCGCGGTTGGGCAGGTCGGTGAGCGGGTCGTGCTCGGCGTTGTGCTGCAACTGGGCCTGCAGGCGCACCCGTTCGGTGACATCCCGGCTGTTGAGGATGAGGCCGCCCTGGTGGCGGTTGATGGTCGACTCCACGTTCAGCCACTCGCCGGTGCCCGACCTGAAGCGGCACTCGATCCGGCCCGCCGGCTCGTCCTGCGGGGGCGCGGCAAGGAAGCGCCGCACCTCGTGCACGACCCGGCCCAGGTCCTCGGGGTGGATGAGGGAGGCCAGCTCGGAACCGACCAGGTCCTCCGCGTCCCGCCCGTAGACGCCCGCGGCGGCGGGGCTGACGTAGCGCAGTATCCCGGTGGGAGCGGCGATCATGATGACGTCGCTGGAGCCCTGCACCAGGGAGCGGAAGTGGTTCTCCTTCTGGGCCAGTTCATGGGTCAGCGCGATGTTGTCGACGAGCATGATCCCCTGGCGTACGACCAGCGCGAGCACCACCGTGCACCCGGTGAAGACCACCACGCGGTCGACCCGGCGGCCCTCGATGACGTTGTAGAGGATCCCCAGGGTGCACACGGCGGCCGCGAGGTAGGGCGTGAGCGCCCCCAGCGAGCCCGCGATCGGCCTGCCGGCCGGCAGCGCGCCGGGCCGCCGGGGCGGCGGTGGCGGTGCGAACCCGAGGCCCGGGGCGAGCTTGCGGGCGCCCCACGGCGCGTAGGCGAGCAGCAGCGACGCGGCGAACCAGCCCGCGTCCAGGAACTGGCCGGAGCGGTAGTGCTCGCGCAGCAGCGGTGAGGTGTACAGCGCGTCGCACAGCACGGTCAGGGCGAGCGCCGCGATGGCCGTGTTGATCGCCGACCGGTTGGCGTAGGAGCGCCGGAAGTGCAGTGCGAGCACCATGCTCACGAGCGCGATGTCGAGCAGCGGGTACGCGAGCGCCTGCGCGGCCCGGGCGACGCTCTCGCCCTCGAAGTGCGCGGTGTGCGCGAGGGCCAGGCTCCAGGAGAGGGTCAGCAGCGAGCCGCCGATCAGCCAGGAGTCCAGGGCCAGGCAGACCCAGCCCGCCCGGGTGACCGGACGCTTGGCCAGCACCAGCAGCCCGACGATCGCGGGCGGCGCGAAGAGCAGGAAGAACAGGTCGGCCAGCGAGGGCGAGGGGACCGGTTGCCCGAGGACCACTTGGTACCACCCCCAGACTCCGTTGCCGCTTGCCAACATGGCGGAAGAGAAAGAGAAGAGCAGCCACGCGGGCCGAAAGCGGCTCTCCACCTCCCCGGCGCTTCCGCGCGCGTAGAGGAAGCAGGAGACCGAGGCCGCCGTCGCCGCGGCGCTGAGCCCGAAGTCCCCCATCACATCGGCGACTTCCGGGGATCCCCAGCCGAGCGCCGCTCCCGTCGCGTACCCCGCGCAGATCACCGCGAGGACGAGCTGGAGCACCGTGCCCGTCCCGCCACCGGGGCCGGGCCGGTGGGGCAGCGCCACTCCCGGGGCGCTCACCGGGCCCCTCCGGGTCCGGACGCGGTACGGGTGCGGGGCGACCCGGGGCCGCTCCCCCGGCCCGGCGGGTGGGCCCTCGCGGCCGCCGGGCGGGCGGTCGGGGAGGGCGGACGGGCCGCCCGGGCCGGCGGCCGGGTCCGGGCCGGCATCCGGGTGCGGGCCCGGCTGCGGATCCTGGGCCGGCTGCGGCCCCTCGGGAGCCCCGCCCGTGCGCCCCGGGGTAGCCGTCGACGGCTCCGCCGCGTCGGATCGTTGGTCCATTGGCAGTGCATCGCCCGTCGCCCCCCTCGCTGTGACTTCCGCTCCCCCGCGCCGCCAGACACACGGCGCAGCCCCCGGTCGGGACGATACACCAGTCTCGTCACTCAGGGACATAGTTCCTCTACGCTCCGTGACCACCAAGGGAGTTGTGGACACGGATCGCATTCAGGCCGGTGCGCAGGGTTGCCAATCGAAGGCGGCGGGGCCCTACTCGGTGGTCAGGACGATGTTGTCCAGCGGCCGGCCGGCCGCGTACTCGGTCAGCTGACGGGCGATCAATACCTTCGCGCGCGGCAGGAACGCCGAAGTGGAGCCCCCGACATGAGGGCTGATCAGAACGTTCGGCGCATGCCACAGCGGGTGTCCGGCGGGCAGCGGCTCGGGGTCGGTGACGTCGAGGGCGGCGCGGATGCGGCCGTTCTCCAGCTCGGCGAGGAGCGCCTTGGTGTCCACCACCGGGCCCCGGGCCACGTTCACCAGGAGCGCCCCGTCCTTCATGCGGCCCAGGAACTCTGCGCCCGCCAGGCCCTTCGTCTGCTCGGTGAGCGGCGTGGAGAGGACCACCACGTCGGCTTCCGGGAGGAGTGCGGGCAATTCGGTGAGGGGATGCACTGGGCCGCGCGCAGTCGTGCGCCAGGAGCGCGCCACGCGCGCCACCCGGGCGCATTCAAATGGCGCGAGCCGGTCCTCGATGGCGGCGCCGATCGATCCGTACCCGACGATCAGCACCGACTTGTCGGCGAGGGCCGGATAGAACCCGGACCGCCACTCCTCCTTCTCCTGCCCCGCGATGAACGAGGGAATACCCCGCAGCGAGGCGAGGATCAGCGCGAGGGTGAGCTCGGCGGTGGACGCCTCGTGCACACCGCGCGCGTTGCAGAGCCGTACGCCCGCCGGCAGCGCGCCCAGGCCCGGCTGTACGTGGTCGATGCCCGCCGACAGGGTCTGCACGACCCGTACACCGGTCATCGCGGCGAGCGGCCGCACCGCGGTGGCGGTGCCCTTCATGTACGGGACCACGTAGAAGGCGCAGGCGGCGGGATCGGCGGGGTAGTCCGGACCGCCGTCCCAGAAGCGGTAGGAGAGGCCGTTGGGCAGGCCCGGGATCTCATCGGCCGGGAGGGGGATCCATACGTCTGCAGTCATGCCGGGAGGCTATGTCAGGACCGGTGGCGGCCAGAGGTTAGTTTGGGGGGCACACCCAGGGCGGTACGGAGGGGTACGGGGAGTTGGAGCGCAGGACTATCGGTGCGGCGGCCCTGGAGGTGGGCGCGATCGGCCTCGGCTGTATGCCGATGAGCTGGGGCTACACCACGTCGCAGCAGCGCGGGGACCGCTCGCTGCGCGCCGTGCACGCCGCGCTCGACGCCGGGTCCACCCTGCTCGACACGGCGGACATGTACGGCCCGTTCAAGAATGAGCTGCTGGTGGGCCGGGCCCTGAAGGAGCGGCGGGCCGAGGCTTTCGTCGCCACCAAGTGCGGGCTGCTCGTCGGCGGCGATGCGCACGTCGTGGCCAATGGGCGGCCCGGCTATGTGAAGCGCGCCTGCGACGCCTCGCTGCGGCGGCTCCAGACGGATGTGATCGACCTCTACCAGCTGCACCGGGCGGACCCCGAGGTGCCGGTCGAGGAGACCTGGGGCGCGATGGCGGAGCTGGTGACGGCGGGCAAGGTGCGGGCGCTCGGGGTGTGCGCGACAGGCGGCGCGCCGAGGGCCCGCCGGTCCGGCGCCCCTTATGAAGTGACGATTCGTCAACTGGAGCGCGTACAGCAGGTCTTCCCGGTCAGCGCCGTCCAGGCGGAGCTGTCGGTGTGGTCGCGCGAGGCGCTGGACGCGCTGCTGCCGTGGTGCGCGGCGCGGGGCGTGGGCTTCCTGGCCGCGATGCCGCTCGGCAACGGCTTCCTCACCGGCACGCTCACCCCGGGCCAGGGCTTCGAGCCGGACGACGTACGGGCCCGGCACCCCCGCTTCACCGCCGAGATGATGGCGGCCAACCAGGTGGTGGTGGTGGGCCTGCGCCGGGTCGCGGCGCGCCACGGGGACGAGGTGACCCCGGCCCAGGTCGCCCTGGCCTGGCTGCTCGGCCGGGGCCCGCACGTGGTGCCGGTCCCGGGCACCAAGCGCGAGGAGTGGGCCCGCGAGAACGCCGCGGCGGCCGGGCTCGCGCTGACGGCCCGGGACGAGGCGGAGATCGAACGGCTGCCGGGTCCGCGGGGGTCCTGGGACTGAGGGGGCGGGTGGGGCTGGAGGTGACCCGGGTGCGGCCGGGCGGCGGCCGGGGTGCGGCCGGGCGGCGGCCGGGCGGCGGCCGGGGTGCGGCCGGGTTTCCGCGGAAGCCCGCGATTTCCCGGAGCGCCGGAAACGTGATCGGGAACCTGAGCGGCTCGGGCGGTGTAAGTACGGTAGAGACCGCAGCCGCTCGAAAGGAAGCGAACCGTGCAACGTCCTGCTGTGACGGCCCTGTTGGCCGCTGCCGTGCTGGTGCTCGCGGCCGGGTGCTCGTCCGGGACCGCCCCGCGGCCCGACGGCGGCGCCCGCTCGACGCCCGCGCCCAGCTCCCCGGGGGCCTCGGCCTCCACGCCCGCCGCCGACCTCCCACCGCCGAAGGGCTCGGTGAAGGTCACCAGAACCGTGGCCCAGGGCCTGAAGTCGCCCTGGGGCGTGGCCCCGCTGCCCGACGGGGGCCTGCTGGTCGCCTCGCGCGACGAGGGCACGGTCAGCCGGATCGACCCGGCCGGCAAACAGACCGTGATCGGCAGCGTGCCGGGGGTCGAGCCGGGCGGCGAGGGCGGCCTCCTCGGCCTCGCGCTCTCCCCCGCGTACGCCTCGGACCACCAGGTGTACGCGTACTTCACCACCGAGTCCGACAACCGCATCGCCCGCATGATCTACGACGAGAAGCGCCCGGCGGGCGAGCAGCTGGGCGCACCCGACACCATCCTGCGGGGCATCCCCAAGGGCACCATCCACAACGGCGGCCGGATCGCCTTCGGCCCGGACAAGATGCTGTACGCGGGCACGGGCGAGACGGGCGACCGGGGTCTGGCGCAGGACAAGAAGTCGCTGGGCGGCAAGATCCTGCGGATGACGCCGGACGGACAGCCGGTGCACGGCAACCCGGAGGCGGACTCGGTGGTGTATTCGTACGGCCACCGCAATGTGCAGGGCCTCGCCTGGGACGGCGCGAACCGGCTGTGGGCCTCGGAGTTCGGTCAGGACACCTGGGACGAGCTGAACGTGATCGGGCCGGGTGAGAACGACGGCTGGCCGGTGGTCGAGGGCAAGGGGGGCAAGCCGGGGTTCGTGGACCCGGTGGAGCAGTGGAAGACCGCAGACGCCTCACCGAGCGGTATCGCGTACGCGGCGGGCAGCATCTGGATGGCGTCCCTGCGCGGCGAGCGGCTGTGGCGCATCCCGCTCGACGGCACCAGACCGCTCGCGCGGCCCGAGGCGTTCCTGACGTCCACGTACGGACGGCTGCGCACGGTGACAGCGACGGGGCCGCACACCCTGCTCCTGGTCACCAGCGCGACCGACGGCCGGGGCACCCCGAAGCCGGGCGACGACAGGATCCTCGAACTGGAGGTGACGTAGGCGTACGGGACGGGGCGCGCCGAACCGCGCCCCGCGCCCCGCTCAGGCCGCCCGCTCCGTGAAGAGGTTGAGCCGGTGGGCCAGTGCGGCGGCCTCGCCCCGGCCCGAGACGCCCAGCTTGGCCAGGATGTTGGAGACGTGCACGCTGGCCGTCTTCGGGGAGATGTACAGCTCCTCGGCGATCTGGCGGTTGCTGTGTCCCACGGCGACCAGCCGCAGGACGTCCTGCTCGCGGCTGGTCAGCCCGAGCGCCCCGGCCGGGTCGGCGGCCTCGTCCGGGACGGCGGGCTCCGGCGCGGTGAGCGGCAGCCGGGCCCGGCGGGCCAGCAGCTCCAGCTCCTCCACGAGCGGCCGGGCCCCGAGGCGTACGGCGGCCGAGTGCGACTGCCGCAGCAGCGTGCCGACGGTGTCGCGCTGGTTGCCCTCGGCGAGCAGCGCGACGGCCCACCGGTGGCAGACCCGGGCGAGTTCGTAGGGGCGCTCAAGGGGCTGGAGCGCGGCGGCGGCCGCCTCCCAGCGGGCGGCGTCGTCCCGGCCCTCGGCGCGGGCCAGCTCCGCCTCGACGCACCGGGCGTACGCCTTGGCGAGCGGGCTGGGGGTGGGCATCGTCCGGGCCGCCGAGCGGATCAGGACGAGGGCCTCCGCCCGGCCGGGCCCGGCGGCGGGCAGCCCGCGCAGATCGGCCTCCACGGCGGCGGCGGCGATCAGCAGCGGCCAGCCGTACCGCTGGGTGCCGGGCGGGAAGCCGGCCTCCACCGCGCGGGCGAGCCCGGCCCGCGCGTCGGCGAACCGGCCCTGCCCGGCCGCGACGGCCAGCTCGGCCCTGGCCACCTGCAACGCGTTCTGCGGGAGCGGGTCGCGGGCGCCGAAGTAGCCGACGGCGTCGGCGAGACGGGCGGCGGCGAGGTCCAACTCGCCGCGCACCAAGGACAGTTGGGCAAGACGGAGTGCGGAGTAGCCCCTGGGTTTGCCGCTCACCCCGGAGCGCTGGACCCACTCGACGCGCTCGGTGGCCTCGTCCCAGCGGCCGAGGCTGAGCAGGGCGTCGGACTCGTTGCCCGCGGCCCAGGCCTCGTTGTCCAGGAGGCCGTACTTGCGCGACACCCGTACGCCCTGGGCCGCGGTCCGCGCGGCCTCCTGGGAGCGGCCGACCGATTCGAGACTGGAGGAGAGGTTCACATAGCCGCGGCCCGCCTCGCCGACGAGACCGAGCTCCAGCGAGCGATCGACGACCCCGCGCATCATGGCGAGGCCGCCCTCGATGTCGCCCGCGTCGACCATCAGGCTACCGAGGGTGAGCCGGGCGTTGAGCTCGGTCTCCTCGGCGTCGACGAGCTTGGCGTATTCCACGGCCCGTTCGGCGGCGGCGAGCGACTCGGGGCCGGGGCGGTGCAGCATGCCCCAGCCCGCGGCGGTGGCCAGGACCGCCGCGTGCACGGCGGACGGCGGCAGTCCGCGCACCAGCTCCTGGGCGGTGGCGATCTCGTCCCAGCCGTCGCCGCGCCCGAGGTTCTGCACCAGCTTGGAGAGCTCGGTCCAGAACCAGGCGGCCCGCAGCGGGGCGCCGTGGGGGGTGCCGGGCGGGGCGGCCGCCTCATCGGCCTCGATGAGCCGCAGCGCGCGCTTGGCTATCTTCACGGCGCGCTCGCGCTCACCGCAGAAGCGGGCCGCGACGGCCGCCTCGGCGAGCAGGTCGAGATAGCCGAGCGCAGTGGTGGCGGGGTCGCAGCCGCCGCACGAGGGGTAGGCGCCCGCGTAGTCCAGCGGACGCAGGTCGGCGCGGACTTCGGCGGGCACCGAGTCCCACAGCTCCATACCGCGTTCGAGCAGGCGCAGCTGCTCGGAGTAGGCGTGCCGCTTGCGGGCCTCGACGGCGGCGCGCAGCACCACGGGCAGCGCCTTGGCGGCGTCGTGCGCGGAGTACCAGTAGCTGGCCAGGCGGGTGGCGCGCTCGTCGGCGCGGACCAGCGAGGGGTCGGCCTCCAGGGCCTGGGCGTAACGGCGGTTGAGGCGGGAGCGCTCGCCCGGCAGCAGGTCGTCGCTGACGGCCTCGCGGACCAGCGAGTGCCGGAACCGGTAGCCGTCGCCGTCCTCCGTCGGCAGCAGGATGTTGGCGCCGACGGCCGCCCGCAGCGCCGCGTTGAGGTCGTCCTCGGCGAGCCCGCACACCGCGGCGAGCAGCGGGTGCTCCACGGTGGAGCCGCCTTCGGCGAGGATGCGCACGACGACCTGGGCGTCCTCGGACAGCGTCTCGACCCGTACGAGCAGCAGGTCGCGCAGGGTCTCGCTGAGGCCGCCGCCGGGGACGCACCCCGACTCGTGGCACACGCTCAGCTCCTCCACGAAGAAGGCGTTGCCGTCGGAGCGCGCGAAGATCTCGTCCACCAGCGCCTGTTCGGGCTCGGCGGCGAGGATCCCGGTGAGCTGGTGGTGGACCTCGCCCCGGTTGAAGCGGGACAGCTCGATGCGCCGGACCGTGCGCAGCCGGTCGAGTTCGGCGAGCAGGGGGCGCAGCGGGTGGCGGCGGTGGATGTCGTCGGCGCGGTAGGTGGCGACGACGACGAGCCGGCCGCGCCGCAGGGTGCGCAGCAGATAGGCGAGCAGATGGCGGGTGGAGGCGTCCGCCCAGTGCAGGTCTTCGAGCACCAGGACGACCGTGCGGTCGGCGGCGGTCCGCTCCAGGAGCCGTACGGTGAGTTCGAAGAGGCGGGCGGTGCCGTCCTCGCCGCTCTCCCGGCTGGCCTCGCCGAGCTCCGGCAGCAGCCGGGCCAGCTCCTCCTCCTGGCCTTCGGCGGCCGCGGCGAGCTCCTCGGGCAGCCGGCGGCGCAGGGTGCGCAGGGCGGTGGAGAACGGGGCGAACGGCAGGCCGTCGGCGCCGATTTCGACGCAGCCGCCGACCGCGACCACGGCTCCCGCGTCGCAGGCGGCGTTGGTGAACTCCTCGATGAGCCGGGTCTTGCCCACTCCGGCCTCACCGCCCACCAGCAACGCCTGCGGCTCGCCCGCGGTGGCGCGGGCGAGCGCTTCGTTCAAGGCGGTCAGTTCACCGGCGCGGCCGACGAACACGGGGCTGAAAGACCTGGTCTCCACGTCGCCGAGCATCGCACAGCCGTCCGGTCCCGCGGCACCCGTTGTGACGATCAAGGTCATCGCGGTTCTCGTGGGCGCTCAGGCGGCGTGCGCGAAACGGTCGCGCAGGTCCCGGAGGTGGCTCACCCGCCCTTCGGCTTCGTGACCGGCGTTCCGGCGGGCCCGGCGGGCCGCGCGGGCCTGGTGGACCAGCCGCTGGGCGGCGGCCTCGCGGAGCAGCTCGGCCTGGTTCACCTTGTGCATCTCGTACGCGAACATCTTCGGCTCCCTGGTGCCCCGGGTGAGGGGCTTGAGTGGGTGGTCCATCGCTTCCTGCGATGCCTCAACTCTCGTCTCCCAGGGGGTCCCGGCACATCGGGAGAGTGCCGCATCCGCACGGCGGCGGGGCCTTAGACGCGCGGCGGGCGGCCGGGCGGGGTGCTTAGGCGCCCGGCGAGCGACTTAGACGTCGGGCAGGGGACTTGGGCGTCCGGTGGATGCCTTGGGGGCAGGGCCGGTGGAAGAGTGGGCCGCACCCAGCCACCCCAGGGAGCCGAGATGACCCAGCCGTCCCCGCACCTGCCCTACGGCACCCCCGACGCCCCCCGGATCGCGGTCCGGGGCGAGGCGGTGCTCGACGTCGACCCGGAGATCGCCCGGCTCGGTGTGACGGTCACCGCGCGCGGTACCGACCGCCGTTCCGCGCTGGAGGACCTCACCCGCCGCAACGCGGCCGTCCTCGACCTCGCCAAGTCGTACGGGGAGGCGGTGGAGCAGTTGGAGACGGGCTCGTTCTCGGTCGGCCCCGAACTGGGCAGGCACGGCCGGGGCGAGCGGGTGCGCGCGTACCACGGGCAGGTGCGGGTGACGGTGGAGCTCGGAGACTTCACGGCGCTCGGCGAACTCGTCTCGCGCCTGGCCTCCCTCGAACTGACCCGGGTGGACGGCCCGTGGTGGGGCCTGCGCCCGGCCTCGCCCGCGTACGGGAAGGCCCGCCGCCGGGCCGTCGAGCAGGCGGTGGAGCGCGCCCGCGAGTACGCGACGGCGCTCGGAAGCGAGCTGGTGGCGCTGCTCGAACTGGCCGACGAGGGCGCCGAGGACGCGCGGCCGTATCCGGCGGCGGCGCCCGGGATGATGCGCGCGGCGGGATACGGCGGCGGCGCGCCGGAAGCCGTCCTGGAGCTCGATCTGGAGCCTCAGCGCCAGACCGTGCGCGCCGCCGTCCTGGCCCGCTTCACGATGGCGCCCCCGGCGCTCTGAGGCGTCAGGAGCCGGTCGAGGGCAGGGTCGCGAACAGGTCGAAGTACATCCCGACGGAGAGCAGCAGGCCGATCGCGCCGAGGACGAGGCCGCCGAGCGCGACCGCCCGCACCCAGACGGGCTGCGGCGGGGCGCCGGGGGCGCCGAACGCCGGGCGGGCCAGGACGAACGCGCCGACGAGCAGGGCGAGCAGCGCGAAGCCGCCGTTGACGGCGGCGGTGGTGTGCCAGGAGTCGCCGTAGATCTCGTGGATCTGCGCGGAGGCGGAGCCGCCCTGAGCGGTCTTGATCTGGCCGAGCAGGGTCTCCCGCTCGGAGAGGATCTTGCCCGTCCAGGTGCCGGTGAGCGAGGCGAGGCCGAGCGCCCCGGAGACGACGGCGGCGGCGCCGGCGCCGATCCCGGTGCGGACGGGCGCGACGGGCGGAACGTCGTCATCGAGCTCGTCGCCGAGCTCGTCGCTGTCGCCGTCCTCGGCCTCGGCCTCGTCGGTGAGCGGTTCCTTCGAAAGCGGCGCCTTCTCGGCGTGGTTCTGCGAGCCTTCCGGGGTCTGCGCGGCGGTGTCACCGGCAGCGGCCCCGGACTCCTCGGCAGCCGTCGCCTGGGCGTCGGCTTCGTTGTCGGTCTTGGTGGTGGCGGGGGTGACAGTCATGCCGGGGACGGTAGGCGGCCTTTCTGAGAGGCGCCTTAACGGACGGGCCGCGCCTTGCGGGCCGCCCGCCACTCCGGGGCCAGCACCGCCCACACCTCGGTGTCCTGGCGTACGCCCCGGTACGGGTAGTTCTCCCGCAGCACCCCGTCCCGCGACATCCCGAGCCGCTTGGCGACGTTGATGCTGGCGGTGTTGCCGGAGGCGGCGAGCCACTCCACGCGGTGGATCCCGCGCTCCTCGACGGCCCAGTCGATCAGCACCCGGACCGCGCGCGTGACGAGCCCGCGCCCGACCGCCGACTCCTCCAGCCAGCAGCCGGCCTCGGCGGTGCCGAGCCGGGCGTCGAACGTACGGAAGAGGACACCGCCGACGAGCGTGCCGTCGGACCAGATGCCGTAGAGGCGCCCGGTGTCGGCGGCCGCCTTGTCCGCGTACCCCTGGAGGAACGCCCGCGACGATTCGAGGTCCTGGCTCACCTCGGCGAGCAGGATGAACTGCCCGATGAAGTCACGCCCCCGGTCGATGTGCGCGAGGTACTCCTCGGCGTGGTGCGGCTCCAGCGGCCGCAGCTCGGCGCCGTCGTCCCCCAGCGATATCGCGAACATCCCGCTGCTCCTCACATGTCGTGCGTCGTCCCGTTCGGCTGGCCCACGAGCTCGTCCACCGACTCGCTCGCGCGCTGCACCGGAATCGTCGCACGGCGGCACTCGGGCGGTTCGATGCTGATCCTGGGGAGCCGCCGGTCCAGCCAGCCGGGCAGCCACCAGTTGGCGCCGCCGAGCAGGTGCATCAGGGCCGGTACGAGCAGGGTGCGCAGCACGAACGCGTCGAGGGCGACGGCCGCCGCGAGGGCGATGCCGAACATCGCGATCACCCGCTCGCCGCTGAGCACGAACGCCAGGAAGACCGAAATCATGATCACGGCGGCCGAGTTGATCACCCGGCTGGTCTCGGCGAGGCCGACCCGGACCGCGCGCCGGTTGTCGCCGGTCGCCAGCCACTCCTCGTACATCCGGCTGACCAGGAACACCTGGTAGTCCATGGAGAGCCCGAAGAGCACCGAGACCATGATCACGGGAAGGAACGGCTCGATCGGGCCGGACCGGCCCAGGCCCAGCAGCTCGCTCCCCCACCCCCACTGGAAGACGGCGACGACGATGCCGAACGCGGAGGCCACCGCCGCCACGTTCATCGCGGCGGCCTTGAGCGGGATGCCGAGCGAGCGGAAGGCGAGGAGCAGCAGGACGCAGCCGAGGGTGATCACCACACCGACGAAGAGCGGCAGCTTCCCGATGATCACGCCCGCGAAGTCGTCGTAGCTCGCGGTCACGCCGCCCACGTGGACGTCGAGCGAGGTGCCCTTCTCGGCGCCCGGCAGCACCTCGTTGCGCAGCCGGTCGACGAGGGCGCTGGTGTCCTGGGACTGCGGCGCCGAGTCCGGCACCACGGTGAGGACAGCCGTGTCGCCGCTGGCGTTGTACGTCACCGGGCTCACCGAGGCGACGCCCTCGCTGGACCGCAGCAGCCCGGGCAGCCGCTCCATGGCGAGCCGGTCGTCGGCGCCGTCGAGCTTGCCGGCGAGGGTGAGCGGCCCGTTGACGCCGGGCCCGAACCCGTCGGCGAGCAGGTCGTAGGCGGTCCGGGTGGTCGACTTCGCCGGGTTGTTGCCCTGGTCGGAGGTGCCCAGATGGAGCGAGAGCGTGGGCAGGGCGAGCACCAGCATCACCACGGCGGCGACCGCGCCGAGCAGCTTGGGACGGCGCTCGACGAAGGCGGACCAGCGGGCCGCGAAGCCGGTGGGCAGCTCCGGCTGCGGCCCCCGCTCGGCGAGCCGGCGCCGCTCGCGGCGGCTGAGCGCCCGCGTCCCGATGAGGGAGAGCAGCGCGGGCAGCAGCGTCACGGACGCGGCGACGGTGAGCACGACGGTCAGCGAGGCCGCGACGGCGACCCCGTTGAGGAAGCCGAGCCGCAGGATGAGCATGCCGAGCAGCGCGATGCAGACGGTCGCACCCGCGAAGACCACGGCACGCCCGGTCGTCGCCACGGCCCGGGTCGCCGCCTCGTCGACCGAGAGCCCCTGACGCAGGCCCCGGCGGTGCCGGGTGACGATGAACAGGGCGTAGTCGATGCCGACGCCGAGCCCGATGAGCAGGCCGAGCATGGGCGCGAAGTCGGCGACGGTCATGGCGTGGCCGAGCAGCCCGATGCCCGCGTACGCGGTGCCGACGGAGATCACCGCGGTGACGATGGGCAGGATGCTGGCGGCGAGCGAGCCGAAGGCGAGGAAGAGGACCACGGCCGCGACGACCACGCCGACGATCTCACTGAGGTGCGCGGAGCTGGTCTCGGTGAGCGCGGCGGCGCTGCCGCCTACCGCGACGTGGAGGCCGTCGGCGGAGGCGGCCGTCGCGGTGTCGACGACGGCCCGCGCCTGGGCCTCGGGGATCTCGTCGGCGGCGTGGTCGAAGGTGACGGAGGCGTAGCCGGTGCGCCCGTCGGCGCTGATCTGCGCGCCGCCGTCGCGGCCGTACGGGCCGGTCACGGAGGCCACACCGGGGAGCTTCGCGACCGTGCCGAGGGCCTTGGACACGCGCTGCTGTACGTCGGGGGCGCGTACGGATCCGGTGTCGGTGCGCCAGACGACCGTGTCGGTGTCGCCGCCGAGGCCGCCGTGGAATCCGGCGTCGAGCAGGGCGGTGGCGCGGCCGGACTCGGTGCCCGGGACTTCGTAGTCGTTGGAGTACGCGGAGCCGGCGACGGCGGTGGCGGCCGTGGCGCCGCCGAACGCGAGGAGCCAGAGCAGGACGGCGACGAGGCGGTGCCTGATGCACCACCGTGCGATGGCTGCCAACGAAGGTGCTCCCTGGATGGTTCGTGGATCTTTGCCCGGGAACAGCCGGTACGACTTGAACAGCCCGCAAAGAACGCATGACCTCTACGCGCTGCAACTCTGACAGCGAATAGTGATCGTTTGCCCGTTTCGTGGGGTTACTCACAGGGCAGTGCGGGATTACTCACCGGTCACTGCGGGCAGGGGCCCCAGCGGCCCCTGTCGGTCACTTGCGGCGGGCGCAGGTGACGAGCAGGTCCTCGGCGCCGTCGCCCCGGAAGGCGAGGGCGAGGACGCCCTTGCTGTAGCGGGCCTCGACGGCGGTGCCGATGCTCGACCAGCCGCCGGAGAGCGTGAAGAGCTCGGAGAACGACCGGGTGACCTTCTCCGGCATGCTCGTCAACGTGAAGGCTTCCTGCTCCTCGGACTCCGCGTCTCCGGCGGGGGCGTCGGTGCTCACCGAGAGGACGGCGCCGTCGAGCATCCACTGACCGGACATTCCACCCCATTGAGTGACAGACCAGTGGCCGTCGGGGTTGACCGTCAGAACGCCCTGGTGGTTCTGGTTCGAGCGGTAGGCCCACTCGCCCTTCATGAACGCCTTCAGCGCCTGCTTGCGGGGCCCCTCCGCCGCCCCCGCGCCGGTACAGGCCGACACCGCACTGGCCGCCGTCCCCAGCGCCAGATACCGCAGCGCCGTACGCCGCCCGAGCACTCTCACCGCTTCTCGCCCGTCCACGCTCGGCACCCTATAGACGTTCTGTAACGAGGTCACCCGGCAGGAGGGTTTGATTCCGCCCAGCCGTGGCGTATGACCCGGCCCCCGCATCCCTGGGATGCGGGGGCCGGCTCGTACACGTACGGCGTACGCGGGAGAACGTGCTCCGGGATCAGGGGCTCAGCCCTCGACGCCCAGCTTCTCCAGGATGAGCTCCTTGACGCGGGCCGCGTCCGCCTGGCCGCGCGTGGTCTTCATGACCGCGCCGACCAGCGCGCCGACGGCCTGCACCTTGCCGCCGCGGATCTTGTCCGCGATCGCCGCGTTGCCCGCGATGGCCTCGTCCACGGCCGCGCCGAGCGCGCCCTCGTCCGAGACGACCTTGAGGCCGCGCTTCTCGACGACCGCGTCCGGGTCGCCCTCGCCCGCGAGGACACCCTCGATGACCTGGCGCGCCAGCTTGTCGTTGAGGTCGCCGGAGGCCACGAGGGCCGCCAGACGGGCCACCTGGGCCGGGGTGATGGGCAGCTCGTCCAGGGCCTTGCCCTGCTCGTTGGCGTTGCGCGCCAGCTCGCCCATCCACCACTTGCGGGCGGCCGCGGCGTCCGCGCCCGCCTCGATGGTGGCGACGATCGGGTCGACCGCGCCCGCGTTCAGGATCGACTGCATGTCGTGCTCGGAGACGCCCCACTCCTCGCGGAGCCGGTTGCGGCGCACCCGGGGCAGCTCGGGCAGCCCCTTGCGGAGCTCCTCGACCCACTCGCGGGCCGGGGCGACCGGGACGAGGTCGGGCTCCGGGAAGTACCGGTAGTCCTCGGCGTTGTCCTTGATGCGGCCGGAGGTGGTGGAGCCGTCCTCCTCGTGGAAGTGACGGGTCTCCTGCACGATCGTGCCGCCGGACGAGAGGACCGCCGCGTGGCGCTGGATCTCGAAGCGGGCCGCGCGCTCGACCGACCGCAGCGAGTTGACGTTCTTCGTCTCGCTGCGGGTGCCGAACTTCTCGGTCCCGTTGGGGCGCAGCGACAGGTTCACGTCGCAGCGCATCTGGCCCTTGTCCATCCGGGCCTCGGAGACGTCGAGCGCCTTGATGAGCTCGCGCAGCTCGGCGACGTACGCCTTGGCGACCTCGGGGGCCCGCTCGCCCGCGCCCTCGATCGGCTTGGTGACGATCTCGATGAGCGGGATGCCGGCCCGGTTGTAGTCGAGCAGCGAGTGCGAGGCGCCGTGGATACGGCCGGTGGCGCCGCCGACGTGCGTCGACTTGCCGGTGTCCTCCTCCATGTGGGCGCGCTCGATCTCCACGCGGAAGATCTCGCCGTCCTCCAGCTGGACGTCCAGATAGCCGTTGAAGGCGATCGGCTCGTCGTACTGGGAGGTCTGGAAGTTCTTCGGCATGTCCGGATAGAAGTAGTTCTTCCGGGCGAAGCGGCACCACTCGGCGATCTCGCAGTTGAGCGCGAGGCCGATCTTGACGGCCGACTCGACGCCGATCGCGTTGACGACCGGGAGCGAGCCGGGCAGGCCGAGGCAGGTGGGGCAGGTCTGCGAGTTGGGCTCGGCGCCCAGCTCGGTAGAACAGCCGCAGAACATCTTGGTCTTGGTGCCGAGTTCGACATGGACCTCAAGGCCCATGACGGGGTCGTACGACGCGAGGGCGTCCTCGTACGAGACCAGGTCAATGACGGTCACGGTGAAAAACTTCCCTCTCAGCCCAGCAGGACGTCGTCGTCACCGATGCGCTTGAGCTCGCGCAGCAGGATGGCGACGCCGGTGGCGATGGCGGCGGCGGAGACGACGGCGTCGAGCAGCTTCAGCGTGTCGTGCTCGGTGCGGGCCTTCTTGGCCTGCTTGACCACGCTGATGACGCCGAACGCGGTGGTGCCGATGGACAGGTACGTACCGGTCTTGGACTTCTTGAAGCCCTTGGCCTTGGTCAGTGCACTCACAGCGACGGTGCCTCCTCAAGCAGCGGGTGGCCCCACTTTTCCACGAAGGCGGCCTCGACGGCGGCGCCGACCTTGTAAAGACGGTCGTCCTTCAGGGCGGGGGCGATGATCTGCAGGCCGACCGGCAGGCCGTCCTCCGGCGCCAGGCCGCAGGGCAGCGACATGGCGGCGTTGCCCGCCATGTTGGTCGGGATGGTGCACAGGTCCGCGAGGTACATCGCCATCGGGTCGTCGGCGCGCTCGCCGATCGGGAAGGCGGTGGTCGGGGTCGTCGGCGAGACGATCACGTCGACCTGCTCGAAGGCCTTCTCGAAGTCCCGCGTGATGAGCGTGCGGACCTTCTGGGCGCTGCCGTAGTACGCGTCGTAGTAGCCGGAGCTCAGCGCGTACGTACCGAGGATGATCCGGCGCTTGACCTCGTCGCCGAAGCCCGCCTCGCGGGTGAGTGCGGTGACGTCCTCGGCCGACCTCGTGCCGTCGTCGCCGACCCGCAGGCCGTAGCGCATGGCGTCGAAGCGGGCCAGGTTGGACGAGCACTCGCTCGGCGCGATCAGGTAGTACGCGGAGAGCGCCAGGTCGAAGGACGGGCAGTCCAGCTCGACGATCTCGGCGCCGAGCGACTTCAGCAGCTCGACCGACTCGTTGAAGCGCTGGACGACGCCGGCCTGGTAGCCCTCGCCGCCGAACTGCTTGACGACGCCGACGCGCATCCCGGCCACCGAGCCGTTGCGCGCGGCCTCGACGACCGGCGGGACCGGCGCGTCGATGGAGGTCGAGTCGAGCGGGTCGTGCCCGGCGATGACCTCGTGCAGCAGCGCCGCGTCCAGGACCGTACGGGCGCAGGGCCCGCCCTGGTCCAGGGAGGACGAGAAGGCGACCATGCCGTAGCGGGAGACCGCGCCGTAGGTCGGCTTGACGCCGACGGTGCCGGTGACGGCTGCGGGCTGGCGGATGGAGCCGCCGGTGTCCGTGCCGATGGCGAGCGGGGCCTCGTAGGACGCGAGCGCCGCGGAGGAGCCGCCGCCGGAGCCGCCGGGGATCCGGGTGAGGTCCCACGGGTTGCCGGTCGGGCCGTACGCACTGTTCTCCGTCGAGGACCCCATGGCGAACTCGTCCATGTTGGTCTTGCCGAGGATGACGACGTCGGCGGCCTTCAGCCGCTTGGTGAGCGTGGCGTCGTACGGCGGGATCCAGCCTTCGAGGATCTTCGAGCCGACCGTGGTCGGGATGCCCTCGGTGGTGAAGATGTCCTTCAGCGCCAGCGGGACACCGGCGAGCGGGCCCAGCTTCTCGCCCGCCGCGCGCTTGGCGTCGACGGCGCGGGCCTGCGCGAGCGCGCCCTCGCGGTCGACGTGCAGGAAGGCGTGCACCTTCTCGTCGACGGCGTCGATCCGGGCCAGGTGGGCCTCGGTGACCTCGACGGCCGTGAGCTCGCCGGACGCGATCTTCGAGGCGATCTCGGCGGCGGTGAGCTTGATGATGTCCGTCATGTGATTAGTCCTCCCCCAGGATCTGCGGCACCTTGAAACGCTGCTGCTCCTGGGCCGGGGCGCCGGAGAGCGCCTGCGCGGGGGTGAGCGACGGACGGACCTCGTCCGCGCGCATGACATTGGTCAGCGGCAGCGGGTGGGAGGTCGGGGGCACGTCTTGGTCGGCGACCTCGGAGACGCGGGCGACCGCGCCGATGATGTCGTCGAGCTGTCCGGCGAAGTGGTCCAGCTCTTCGCTCTTCAGCTCCAGACGCGCCAGCCGGGCGAGGTGGGCGACCTCCTCGCGCGTAATGCCAGGCATGCAGCGATCCTCAGGGGTGAGTGAGTGTGGTTTGGGGCCAATCCTATGGGGCCGGGCCGCCACAGGACTAAACGGTTTGTGCGGCGGCCCCGATCACGGCCCGCGCGGCCCCACCCGCCGCCACCCCCACCGCGCCCCCGGCCACGCGCGCGTGCCCCGTCGGCCCACCGCGCGCGTGCCCCGCCGACGCGTCCCCGGATCTGCGGCCGCCGGTCATGTCCCGTTCACGTCACGGGAGGGAAGTCCTGGCTGACTGGGCGAAGTTGTCCAGCCAACTCAGCCCGAGAGGACCAGACCCTCCGTGTCCCCCCTCAGAACGGCCGCGGCCCCCGCCGCCACCCTGACCCTCACCACGCCCACCGCTCCCCGCGAGGGCGACCGGCTCGCCTTCCACTGGGCCACCGACGCGCCCGACCCGAAGAACTGGATCGGGATCTACGACGGCGACCGCCGCCCCGGCACCGGCTCCGCCCTGGTCTGGTCGTACGTCACGGCCGCGTCCGGTGACGTCACGCTCGACACCTCCGGCCTCGGCGAGGGCGTCTACACCGCGTACCTGCTGGCCAAGGACGGGTACGGGATCCTCGCCCGGACACCGCCCGTCACCGTCGCCGCCCGGCCGCCCGTCGTCCGGCCGCACGCGGTCACCGACGCCTTCACGACCGGCGCGTACGGGCCGGGCGAGCGCGTCTCGGTGGCGCTGGCCCCGCTGTGGATCCGCCCGGCGGGCAACCCGTCCGGCACCCCGTCCTTCCGCCGGCTGTCCGGCGACGCCTGGCTGAACATGGGCCCCGACGGGACGGTCACCGGCACCGCACCCGCCCGGCCCGGCGCGCACCCCGGCCGGATAACGGTCGCGGTGAGGGACAGCGCGGGCGGCTCCGACACGGTCACGGTCCAGGTGCCGGTGCGCCGCCCCGGGACCCGGCCGACGCTCACGGTGGCGTCGCTGAACCTGTGGGACGCGGGGGCGCACACCGCCGACGCGCACGAGAAGCTGCTGCGGCTCGTCCTCGGGCAGCGGCTCGACGTGGTGGCGCTTCAGGAGTCCGCCGCGTCCTCGGCCGAGGCTCTCGCGCGTGCCCTCGGGTGGCACGCCCATGACACGGCGGCAGGGGTCGGGCTGCTCAGCCGCTTCCCGCTCGACGACCTCTCGGAGCCGGTCGCGGACGTCCCCGCGGTGGCCGCCACCCTGCGACTGCCCGGCGGCCGGGCGGTACGCGTGTGGGCCGCGCAGCTCGACGAGGGCGGGTACGGCCCGTACGCGCTGCGCGACGGGCGCTCCCCCGCCGAGGTCGAGGCGGCCGAGCTCACAAGCGCGCGCTACCGGCAGGCCAAGGCGCTGCTGGCGGCGATGAAGGACGACCTGGCGTCCCGGCGGACCCCGCTCGTGCTCGCCGCCGGGCTCGCCTCGCCCTCGCACCTCGACCGGGGCGCCCGGGTGCGCTGGCCGGTCACCGTGGCGCTGGCCGCCGCCGGGCTGCGCGACGCCCACCGCGAGGCGCACCCGCGTCCGGCGCGCGAGCCGGGGGCCACCTGGTCGCCGGTGCGCCCCGACGAGCCGCAGGACCGGATCGACCAGGTCCAGTACGCCGGGCCGCTCCGGGTCGAGGCCGCGCACACGCTCTGCACCGGCTGGCCCCGGCCGGTACCGGACACCGCCGCCAACGGCTGGCCGTCCGACCACGCCGCCCCCGCCGTCACCTTCACCCTCCACTGAGCTTCCGACCGAGCTTTCCCCTGAGCTTCCCCCTGAGCCTGAGCTTTCGAAGGACATCGCTGACATGACTCCGCTGAGCCGCCGCGCCTTCGTGGGCGCGTCCGCCGCGACCGCCGCCGCCGCTGCCGTCGGCCTGCCCGAGACCGCCGCCGCCGTCACCGGGGCGCGCGCCGAGGGCAGCGTCGAGGACGTGAAGCACGTAGTGATCCTGATGCAGGAGAACCGCAGCTTCGACCACTACTTCGGCACCCTCTCCGGCGCCCGCGGCTTCGACGACCGCCAGGCGCTGACCCTCCCCGGCGGCGACTCCGTCTTCCGCCAGCCGAGCCCGGGCCGCGCCGACGGCTTCGTCCTGCCGTTCCGGATGGACACCACCAAGTACAACGCGCAGAACGCGGGCGGGCTGCCGCACGACTGGGGCACCGGGCACACCGCGATCAACGGCGGCGCGATGAACAAGTGGGTCGCCGCCAAGGGCGAGCGCACCATGGGCTACTTCACCCGCGAGGACATCCCCTACCAGTACGCACTCGCCGACGCGTTCACGCTCTGCGACGGCTACTTCTGCTCGCAGGCCGGGCCCACCGACCCCAACCGGCTGTATCTGTGGTCGGGCACCTGCGGCCCCGGCAAGGACGGCACGACCGGCCCGTGGACGGACAACACCCCGGTCACCGACAACCCCGTCGCGGACTGGACGACGTACGCCGAGCGCCTGGAGACGGCCGGGGTGAGCTGGCGCGTCTACCACAACCCCGGCAAGGACGACCGGACCGGCGACTACGACGACAACGGGCTGTCGTACTTCAAGCAGTTCCACGCCTTCCCCAAGGACGACCCCCGGTACGTCAACGCGATGACGAAGTTCGACCTCACCGCGTTCGACCAGCACTGCAAGGACGGCACGCTGCCGACCGTGTCGTGGCTGGTGGCGCCGTACCTGTTCTGCGAACACCCGGCCGCGAGCCCCGACTACGGGGCGCACTGGGTGAACACCGCCCTCCAGTCGCTGTTCGCCAACCCCGAGGTGTGGAAGCACACGGTCTTCCTGCTGATGTACGACGAGAACGACGGCTACTTCGACCATGTGCCGCCGCCGTTCCCGGAGCCCGGCACGCCCGACGAGTTCGCCGGCGGGCGGCCGATCGGGCTCGGCAACCGGGTGCCGCTGTGGGCGATATCGCCCTGGTCGCGCGGCGGCTGGGTCAACTCCCAGGTGTTCGACCACACCTCGGTCCTGCGCTTCCTTGAGGTGGTCACCGGGGTGCGGGAGCCCAACATCTCGGACTGGCGCCGGGCCGTCTGCGGCGATCTGACCAGCTGCTTCGACTTCAGCAAGCCGGACTACTCGATTCCGCGGCTGCCCGACACCACGGCGCTGATGGCGAAGGCGGACGCGGGCAACGCGCTGCCCGCGGTGAAGCTGCCCGGCAACGGCGCCCAGTCCATGGCCACCCAGGAGCCGGGCTCCCGCCCGCACCGCCCGCTGCCGTACCGCCCGTGGGCGGAC
The DNA here is from genome assembly GCF_042737755.1 of Streptomyces sp. NPDC059994. Lineage (NCBI taxonomy): Bacteria > Bacillati > Actinomycetota > Actinomycetes > Kitasatosporales > Streptomycetaceae > Streptomyces > Streptomyces sp. NPDC059994. The sequence goes on along the minus strand of NZ_JBHWUR010000012.1, from coordinate 66,548 downwards.
GTCTCGGTGGACCGGGTCTCCGGCAAGGTCACCTGCACGCTCGCCAACCACGGGAGCGAGACCTTCCACTTCCTGGTCCTGCCGAAAGCCCTCAAGCCGTTCACCGGTACGCCGTTCACGGTGGCCCCCGGGGCGCGCGCCACGTACGTCTGGGACACCGCCGAGACGGACGGCCGCTACGACTTCTCCGTGCACGGCGCCGACGGCTTCCTGCGGCGCTTCTCGGGCACGGTCGTACGGGCGGCCCGCGAGGCGGGAGCGGCCGCGCCGTCAGCGACGGCGGTGCTGCGCGGCGCCCGGCCGGAGCGCGCCACGGTGGAGCTGCGGTTCGCCAACTCCGGTGACACGGCGACCGCGTTCACGGTCACGGCCGACGACGACGTGCGCGGCGCGCGCACGGTCTGGGTGGGCCCGCACGGCCACGGCTCGCTCAACTGGCGTGTCCTGGAGGGCCGCTACGACGTTACGGTGACGTCGGACGCGGGCACCCGGTTCGTCCAGCGGTACGCGGGCACGGTCCACGCGGGCTGAGCACCGCGACGACGGGCACGCCGGGTCACTGGACCGGCGTGCCCGACGGCTCCTCGGCCGCGGCCAAGTTGGCCGCCGCCTCCAGGTCGGCGGGGCGCTGCCAGCCGCGCGAGCCGCGGGCGAGCAGCCAGGCGGTGGCCTCGGCGGGCGGCATCGCGGCGGCGACCAGCCAGCCCTGGACGGCGTCGCACCCAAGGTCGCGCAGCCGCTCCCAGGTCTCGTCGTCCTCGACGCCCTCGGCGACGACGAGCAGGCCCAGGGAGTGGGCGAGGTCGAGGGTGCAGCGGACGATCTCGGCGTCCTCGTTGTCGATGGCGAGCCGGGCCACGAAGGAGCGGTCGATCTTGAGTTCGCTGACGGGCAGCCGGCGCAGATGCACCAGCGACGAGTACCCCGTACCGAAGTCGTCCAGGGACATCTTCACGCCGTGGCTGGTCAGGCCCGCCAGGGTGTCGGCGGCCCGCTGCGGGTCCTCCAGGAGGACGTGCTCGGTTATCTCCAGCTGGAGGGAGCCCGCCGGGACCCCGTGCCGGGCCAGCCGGGCCGCCACCGCACCCGCGAAGCCCGGGGTGTGGACGTCGCGCGGTGACACGTTCACCGCGACCGGGACGTCGAGCCCCTGCGCCCGCCACCGGGCGACCTGGGCGAGCGCCGTCTCCAGGACGTACTCGGTCAGGTGCGGCATCAGCCCCGAGGACTCCGCGATGGCGATGAACTCGTCGGGAGGTACCCGGCCGCGCTCCGGGTGCACCCAGCGCACCAGCGCCTCAAGCCCGGCCACCTGGCCGTCGAAGCGGACCTTCGGCTGGTAGTGGAGCTCCACGTCGCCCGCGTCGAGCGCGCGCCGCAGATCACCCAACAGGCCCAGCCGGTCAGGGGTGTTGGAGTCGCGCTTCGACTCGTACACCTCCACGCCCGTGCGGTCCCGCTTGGCCTGGTACATCGCCACGTCCGCCCGGCGCAGCAGCCCCTCCGCGTCCAGCGCGTGGTCGGGGTAGACCGAGACGCCCGCGCTGGCCTCCAGGACGAGGGTGAGTCCGTCGAGGTCGAGCGGCGAGGAGAGCTCGGCGACCAGGCCGCGGGCTATCCGCATGGTGCTGGTCGCGGAGTCCGCCACGGGCAGCAGCACGGCGAACTCGTCGCCGCCGAGCCGGGCCGCCTCGGCGCCGCGCGGCAGGGCGAGCCGCAGCCGTTCGGCTATCTGGAGGAGCAGCCGGTCTCCGGCGAGGTGTCCGAGGGTGTCGTTGACCGAGCGGAACCGGTCCATGTCGATCAGGACGAGGGCGGCCCGGTTGCCGGGGCCCTCGGCCTCCTCCAGGGCCGCCCAGGTGCGTTCCAGGAGCCACTGGCGGTTGGGCAGTCCGGTCAGCGGGTCGCGCAGCTGCTCCTCGGCGCGGGCGCGGGCGATCCACAGGGTGGAGTCGAGGGCGATCAGCGGGACCGCGAAGAGCGGCAGCAGGACCGGCAGGGCCATCGCGACCACGCAGATCAGCGGGGCGATGCCGAGCAGGGCGACCGCGACGAGGCCCTGCCGCAGCAGGGCCGTCCGGGCGACCGTGGGCAGTCCGCCGCCGCGCGGCGCCAGCGCGTACCAGAGCAGTATCCGGGTGACCACCAGATACGTTCCGGCGGCCAGGACCACCACCGGAGCCGAGGAAACCGTCCACTCGATGGGCCACCAGGGTGAGCGGACGCTGGGATGGTGGCCGAACACGGCGAGCACCAGCGCGGCCGCGCCGATGCCGAGGACGTCGACCGCGCCGTGCAGCACGCCCTGGCGCCAGCGGTGGCGGCGGGCGGCGCCGACGAGCACCACCACCGCCATGGAGACGAGCCCGGCCGGCACCCAGCCGTACAGGAGCAGTACGGCCAGGGTGAGGGCGGCGCCGGAACCGGTGCCGCCCCACCAGCGGTCGCGCCCCAGCGCGACCAGATGGCCCACGATGATCCCGGTGAGGACAGCCAGCGCCCAGCCCGTGGTGGAGCCGGGGAAGAGGGCGTCGCCCGTGTCGAGGGCCCGGTAGAACCCCACGGCCAGGGCGAGGGCGGCGGTCCCGAGGACTCCTGCGGTCAGCCTGGAGGAGAATCCCGCGAACCCGCGCAGCCGTGCGGCCGGGGCGGCGCTCTCGGTCGGTTTCATTCCCGTCCCTCTCACAGCCGGCGGTGCCGATGCCACGCGATGGCCCCTTGGTCATGCCACCACGACCGGGAACTCCCCCAAGCTCCCCGGTTCAGCCGTGCACGACTGGCGCTCATCACAACAGTAGGCCGCGGAGGGCTCTGACGGGCAGCGGTCTACAGCTCTTGCCCGAATGCCACCTGGCCACCGTGATCCGTCTGCTATGCGCTGAACGGGTGACCGAACGCCGTCCGAGAGGAGCCCTCCACTCCTGTTATTCCCCCTCTTCCGCGCTCGGCACAGCTGCTTCGCGAGCCGCTTCGGGACCGTGTTCCAGCAGGACAGCGAACCCGTCCTCGTCGAGAACCGGAACCTTCAGCTGCATCGCCTTGTCGTACTTCGAACCAGGGCTGTCTCCGACGACGACGAACGACGTCTTCTTGGAAACGGAACCGGTGACCTTGGCTCCACGGCTCTGGAGCGCCTCTTTCGCGCCATCTCTGGTGTGGTTGGCCAGGGTTCCGGTCACCACGACGGTCAGCCCCTCCAGCGGACGCGGCCCCACGTCCTCGCCGGAGCCCTCCTCCTCCATGCGGACGCCCGCGGCCTTCCACTTGCGCAGGATCTCGCGGTGCCACTCCTCCTCGAACCACTGCTTGAGCGAGGCCGCGATGGTCGGGCCGACGCCCTCGACCGCCGCCAGCTCCTCCTCGGTGGCCTGTTCGATGCGCTCGACCGAGCGGAACTCGCGGGCCAGCGCCTCGGCGGCGACCGGGCCGACATGACGGATCGACAGACCGGTGAGGATCCGGGCCAGCGGGCGCTCCTTGGCGGCCGCGATGTTCTCCAGCATCGAGACCGCGTTCTTGCGCGGCTCGCCGTTCATGTTGGCGAAGACCAGGGCGACCTTCTCCTCGCCGGTCCTGGGGTCGCGCTTGGGCAGCCCGCTGTCCTGGTCCAGGACGTACGCCTTGATGGGCAGCAGCCGGTCCATGGTCAGGTCGAACAGGTCGCCCTCGTCGAGCAGCGGCGGCTCGGACGGCTCCAGCGGCTTGGTGAGGGCCGCGGCGGCGACATAGCCGAAGTTCTCGATGTCCAGGCACTTGCGGCCCGCCAGATAGAACAGCCGCTCACGCAACTGGGCTGGGCACGACTGCGCGTTGGGGCAGCGCAGATCGATATCGCCCTCCTTCATGGGCCGCAGCCCGGTGCCGCACTCGGGGCACTCGGCGGGCATCACGAACTCCCGCTCGGTGCCGTCCCGCAGGTCCGCGACGGGGCCCAGGATCTCCGGGATGACGTCACCGGCCTTGCGCAGCACCACCGTGTCCCCGATGAGGACGCCCTTGGCCTTGACCACGTCCTGGTTGTGCAGGGTGGCGAACTCGACCTCGGAGCCCGCCACGGTCACCGGCTCCACCTGCGCGTACGGCGTGACGCGGCCGGTGCGGCCGACGCCGACGCGGATGTTGACCAGCTTGGTGTTGACCTCCTCCGGCGCGTACTTCCAGGCGATCGCCCAGCGCGGGGCGCGCGCGGTGGAGCCCAGGCGGCCCTGGAGGGGGATCTCGTCGAGCTTGACGACGACGCCGTCGATCTCGTGCTCCACCACCGAGTGGCGGTTCTCTCCGAAGTACGTGATGAACTCCCGCACCTCGTCCAGGGAGCCGACCACCTTGTTGTGCTGGGCGGTGGGCAGGCCCCACTCGCGCAGCAGCTCGTACGCGTGCGAGAGGCAGTCGATGGTGAAGCCGTCGCGCGCGCCGATGCCGTGCACCACCATGTGGAGCGGGCGGGTGGCGGTGACCTTGGGGTCCTTCTGGCGCAGCGAACCGGCCGCCGCGTTGCGGGGGTTGGCGAACGGCTTGTCGCCCGCCTCCACCAGACGCGCGTTCAGCCCCTCGAACGCCTCCATCGGGAAGTAGACCTCGCCCCGGATCTCGACCAGGTCGGGGACGCGGTCGCCCTTGAGGCGGTCGGGGATGTCCGCGATCGTACGGACGTTGGGCGTGATGTCCTCGCCGGTGCGGCCGTCGCCGCGGGTGGCGGCCCGGGTCAGCCGCCCGTGCTCGTACGTCAGGTTGACCGCGAGGCCGTCGACCTTCAGCTCGCAGAGGTAGTGGTACGCGGCGGTGCCGACGTCCTTGGCGACGCGCTCGGCCCAGGCGCCCAGCTCCTCGTCGTCGAACGCGTTGTCCAGCGACAGCATCCGCTCGCGGTGCTCCACCGAGGCGAAGTCCGTCTCGTACGCCCCCGCGACCTTCTGGGTCGGGGAGTCCGGGGTGCGCAGCTCCGGATACTCCTCCTCCAGGGCCTCCAGGCCGCGCAGCAGCTTGTCGAACTCGCCGTCGCTGACGACCGGCTGGTCCTTCACGTAGTACCGGAAGCGGTGCTCCTCGACCTGCTCGGCGAGGAGCGCGTGCTTCTCCCGTGCGTCCGCGGGCACCACGTCGTTCTGTTCGCCAGCCACTGTCATGTCCTCCCGTTTCCCGTCTTCCCCGTCACTCAGGGTTGTCCGCGAGCGATCTCGCCGCCCGGACGCAGTGGGCGAGGGCCGCACGGGCATACGCCGGCGAGGCGCCCGCGAGTCCACACGACGGGGTGACCACCACGGACTCGGCGAGAGTCCCCGGATGCAGCCCCAACCTGCGCCACAACGTCCTGACACCCATGACGCTACCGGCAGGGTCTGACAATGGGCCGTCGGTGCCGCCGACCACTCCGGCGAACAGCCGGGTGCCGCTCTCCACCGCCTCACCGATCACCTCGTCGTCACGCTCGGTGAGCAGGGAGAAGTCGAACGAGACGGCGGCGGCGCCGGAGCGGCGCAGCAGCGCGAAGGGCACGTCGGGCGCGCAGGAATGGACGACGACGGGGCCGTCGTGCACCGCGACGACGTCCCGCAGCGCCGACTCGACGACCTGCCGGTCGACCGCCCGGTGGGTGCGGTAGCCGCTGGCGGTCCTGATCTGCCCGCGCAGCACGGCGGTGAGGGACGGCTCGTCGAGCTGGAGCAGGATCCGCGCGCCCGGCACCCGGCGGCGCACGTCCGCGAGGTGGGCGCGCAGGCCCTCGGCGAGCGACCCGGCCAGGTCGCGGGAGGCGCCCGGGTCGCCGAGCGCGGCCTCGCCGCCGCGCAGTTCAAGGGCGGCGGCGAGCGTCCACGGCCCGACCGCCTGGACCTTGAGCGGACCCTCGTACCCCTGGGTGAACTCCTCCAGGGCGTCCAGGTCCTCGCCCAGCCAGGAGCGGGCCCGCCGGGTGTCGCGGCCCGGCCGGTCGCCGAGCCGCCAGCCGCTGGGCTCCACGCGCGCGTACATCTCGACGAGCATCCCGGCGGTGCGCCCGATCATGTCGGCGCCGGGGCCGCGCGCGGGCAGTTCGGGCAGGAACGGGAAGTCGCCGGCCGATCCGTCGGCCCCGATGAGGGAACCGGTGGCGGTCCTGGCGGCCTCGCGCGCGTCGCCGCCGGGCATGGAGCCGACGCCGGTGGCCGAGCCCCAGGGGAAGTCGCTGACGGTGTCGCTCATCGGCCCGGCCGCACCGTCAGGTCGTTGACCTCGGCGTCGCGCGGCAGATCGATCGCCATGACGATCGTGGTCGCCACCGACTCGGGGTCGATGAACTTCGCCGGGACGTACTCCTTGCCCTCCTGCGAGTGCACCTTGGCCTGCATGGGGCTGGCGGTGCGCCCCGGGTAGACGGAGGTGACGCGCACCCCGCCCGCGTGCTCCTCCTGGCGCAGCGAGTCCGCGAGCGCCTTCAGACCGTGCTTGGAGGCGGCGTACGCGCCCCACTCGGCGTGCGCGTTGAGCCCGGCGCCGGAGTTCACGAACAGGACGTGTCCGCGGGCCGCGCGCAGCTGGGGCAGGAAGAGCCGGGTGAGCTCGGCGGGCGAGATCAGGTTCGCGTTGAGCTGCTGGTGCCAGGTCTTGGGGCGAAGGTCACCGATGGGGCCGAGGTCGACGACACCCGCGATGTGCAGGAGGGAGTCGAGGCGGTCCGGCATCGGCTGCATGCCGAGCGACTTGGAGATGCGGTCCGGGTCGGCGAGGTCCGCGACGACGGTACGGGCGCCGGGGAAGCGCCCCGCGAGTTCCTTGGCGCGCCCGGCGTCGCGCGCGAGCAGCAGGAGCTCGTCGCCGCGCTCGTGCAGCCGCCGCGCCACCGCCGCGCCGATGCCGGAGCCTGCCCCAGTGATCAAGTGTGTAGCCATACCCGACATGCTCGCACTACTGGATGCCGGCGGACTCCTCCAGGTAGGCGAGGGCGGCGACCGCGTCCTCCGCGAAGAAGACCAGGTCAGTGAGGGGCACCGGCAGGAAGCCCTCGTCGTCCATGCGGCGGAACTGCTCCTTGAGGCCGTCGTAGAACCCCGCGGTGTTCAGCAGCACCACCGGCTTGGTGTGCTTGCCGTGCTTCTTCAGCTCCAGGATCTCGGTGGCCTCGTCGAGGGTGCCGGTGCCGCCGACCATGATGACCACGGCGTCGGCCCGGTCCAGGAGCAGCGCCTTGCGCTCCGCGAGGTCCTTGGCGATGACCATCTCGTCGGCGTTCGCGCGGGCCTTGGCCGCCAGGAAGTCGACGGAGACCCCGACGAGCCGTCCGCCCGCCTCCTGCACGCCGTCCGCGACGACCTTCATCAGACCGCTCTCCGAGCCGCCCCACACGAGGGTGTGGCCGCCCTTGCCGAGCAGTTCGGCGAACTCGCGGGCGGGGCCCGTGTAGCGGTCGTCGAGGTCGGCGGCGGAGAGGAAGACGCAGATGTTCATGACTCAACCGTACGCCGGGACACCTCCACCACTCGAACGGGTGAACAGTGTCCCGAACGGCGAATCGGGGGAACAACCGGCGGGCTATGGGCCGTTGAGCGGGCATGACTACGACGATTCGCACGATTCTCGCCGAGCCCACCGGCGCCGCGACACCTCCGCCCGGTCCGCCCCCGGCGATGGATCCCGACCATGCCGTGACCGCCGAGGAGGGCTCGGTGCGCGTGCGGGTCCTGTGGGACGGGCAGGTGCTCGCCGACAGCACCCGCCCGCTGCTGGTCCGCGAGACGGGCCTCCCGGTCCGCTACTACCTGCCCGCGCAGGACGTGCGCCTCGACCTGCTGGCGCCGTCCGGCACGCGAACGACCTGCCCGTACAAGGGAGTCGCCTCGTACTGGTCGCTGCCGGACGCGCCGGACATAGCGTGGTCCTACCACGAGCCGCTGGCGGCCGTGAGTTTGATAAAGGACCACCTGTGCTTCATAGGCACGGAGTCCGACGCCGAATCCGACACCGAGTCCGGCACTGCCTCCGGCGAGACCCTCGCGGTGAACTAGGCCCGGACTAGGCCAGCGCCTCGGTACGCCGCGTGGTGGTCGCGATCGTCGCCGATCCCACCACGCGCGTGCCGTCGTAGAGCACGATCGCCTGGCCGGGCGCGACGCCGCGCACCGGCTCGGCGAAGGTCACCACCAGCTCGTCGGCCACCAGCTCCGCCGTCACCGCCGTCTCGCCGCCGTGGGCGCGCAGCTGGGCGGTGTACGTGCCGGGGCCGGCCGGGGCGTCGCCGCACCAGCGGGGCCTGATCGCGGTCAGGCCGGTGACGTCCAGGGCCTCCACGGGGCCGACGGTGACCGTGTTGTTCACCGGGGAGATGTCCAGGACGTAGCGGGGCTTGCCGTCGGCGGCCGGGTGGCCGATGCGCAGACCCTTGCGCTGGCCGATGGTGAAGCCGTACGCGCCCTCGTGGGAGCCGACCTTCGTGCCGGACTCGTCGACGATGTCGCCCTCGGCCTTGCCGAGCCGGTTGGCCAGGAAGCCCTGGGTGTCGCCGTCGGCGATGAAGCAGATGTCGTGGCTGTCCGGCTTCTTGGCGACGGCCAGGCCCCGGCGCTCGGCCTCGGCCCGGATCTCGTCCTTGGTGGTGAGGGTGTCGCCGAGCGGGAACATCGCGTGGGCGAGCTGCTTCTCGTCGAGGACGCCGAGGACGTAGGACTGGTCCTTGGCCATGTCGCTGGCGCGGTGCAGCTCGCGGCTGCCGTCCTCGTTGAGGACGACGGTGGCGTAGTGGCCGGTGCAGACGGCGTCGAAGCCGAGGGCGAGGGCCTTGTCGAGCAGCGCGGCGAACTTGATCTTCTCGTTGCAGCGCAGGCACGGGTTGGGAGTGCGGCCCGCCTCGTACTCGGCGACGAAGTCCTCGACGACGTCCTCGCGGAAGCGTTCCGCGAGGTCCCAGACGTAGAAGGGAATGCCGATGACATCGGCTGCGCGGCGGGCGTCGCGGGAGTCCTCGATGGTGCAGCAGCCCCGGGCGCCGGTGCGGAAGGACTGCGGGTTCGCGGACAGGGCGAGGTGGACGCCGGTGACGTCGTGGCCCGCCTCGGCGGCGCGGGCGGCGGCGACGGCCGAGTCGACGCCGCCGGACATGGCGGCGAGCACACGGAGGGGGCGCGGGGGTGTCTTCGTCATAGCACCCATAAGGGTACGTGGCGTGAGGAGCGGCTGGCTCGTGAGTATCCCGGGGCGCGGGGTGCGGGCCGCGCCGCATCCCGCCGGGGTCAGCTCAGCCCCGCCGTCCTGGCCCGCTCCACCGCCGGGCCGATCGCCGCCGCCACCGCCTGGACGTCGGCTTCCGTGGAGGTGTGGCCGAGGGAGAAGCGGAGGGTGCCGCGAGCCAGGTCGGGTGGGGTGCCGGTGGCGAGCAGGACATGGCTGGGCTGGGCCACGCCAGCCGTGCAGGCGGAGCCGGTGGAGCACTCGATGCCCTGGGCGTCCAGGAGCAGCAGCAGCGAGTCGCCCTCGCAGCCGGGGAAGGTGAAGTGCGCGTTCGCCGGGAGGCGGCCGCCCGGGGCGGGGTCGCCGCCGAGGATCGCCTCCGGGACCGCCGTGCGGACCGCGTCGACCAGCCGGTCGCGCAGGCCTCCGACCTCGTGGGCGAAGTCGGCGCGGCGCTCGGCGGCCAGCCGGCCCGCCACCGCGAAGGCGGCGATCGCCGGGACGTCCAGCGTGCCGGAGCGGACGTGGCGCTCCTGGCCGCCGCCGTGCAGCACGGGCACGGGGGTGTACTCACGGCCGAGCAGCAGCGCCCCGATGCCGTACGGGCCGCCGATCTTGTGGCCCGACACCGTCATCGCGGCCAGGCCCGACGCGGCGAAGTCGACGTCGAGCTGGCCCACGGCCTGGACCGCGTCGGCGTGCATCGGGACGTCGAACTCCCGTGCCACGGCGGCGAGTTCCGCCACCGGCAGGACCGTGCCGATCTCGTTGTTGGCCCACATGACGGTGGCCAGGGCCACGTCGGAGGGGTCGCGCGCGATCGCCTCGCGCAGGACTTCCGGGTGCACCCGCCCGTACCGGTCGACGGGCAGGTACTCGACCGTCGCGCCCTCGTGCTCGGCGAGCCAGTGGACCGCGTCGAGCACGGCGTGATGCTCGACGGGGCTGGCCAGGACCCGGACCCGGCGCGGGTCGGCGTCGCGGCGGGCCCAGTACAGGCCCTTGACGGCGAGGTTGTCGGCCTCGGTGCCGCCGGCCGTGAAGACGACCTCGCTGGGCCGCGCGCCGAGTGCCTCGGCGAGCTCCTCGCGGGCCTCCTCGGCGGTACGGCGGGCCCGGCGTCCGGCGGCGTGCAGAGAGGACGCGTTGCCGGTGGCGGTGAGCTGGGCGGTCATCGCCTGGACCGCCTCCGGGAGCATCGGGGTGGTCGCGGCGTGGTCGAGGTAAGCCATGGTGGGCCCGATTCTACGAGCCACCGGGACCGGCCTCAGGCGCCGAGCCCCCAGGAGATGGTTCCGTCGGCCATGACCAGGCCCGCGAGCACCGCCAGGTCGGCGATGCCGAGGGCGAGTCCGAGCCAGGCGCGGGCGGGGCGGGTGGTGCGGTACCGCAGGGCGAGTCCGGCGAGCACGATGGCCATCGGGCCGAGTACGACGTTCATGACCAGCAGGCCCAGCAGGCCGAGGACGAAGGCGGCGACGGCCATGCCGTCGGCGTCCTTGTCGCGGACACGGCGGCGGTTCAGGACGAGTTCCATGGTCAGGCCCTCCGGTGCGAGGAGATGCGTTCACGTACGGCGAAGACGATCAGCCAGAGCCCGATGGCGCCGGCGACGGCCAGGGTGACCGGGAGCGGAAGGTGCGCCGCTGAGCCCAGCACGACCCCCAGCAGGAGGAGGGCTGCGACGAGGAAAAGCATGGGATGCCTCTCTGGCTCGTTTTCGGATCAGGCTTCGGATCAGGTTTCAGATCGAGTCGCTTTCGGAGCACGACTGTTCACTGACTACCCAGTCTAGCCTTCCCAAATTCAGCGAACAGCTGTTTACTGAGTGGTATGAGCCACACTCTCGGGATCCGGCAGGCCCAGAAGCAGAAGACGCGTCAGGCCCTCCTGGACGCGGCGCTCGGGCTGTTGGAGCACCAGAGCCTCAGCAGCCTGGGGCTCCGTGAGGTCACCCGGGCCGTGGGGGTCGCTCCCGCCGCGTTCTACCGGCACTTCAAGGACACCGCCGACCTCGGGGTGGCGCTGGTGGAGGGGGCGCTGGGGAGTCTGCACGAGACGATCCGGGCGGCGATCGTGACGACCGGCGGGAGCGACGAGCGCATCGACCGGGCCGTGGATCTGATCGCCTCTCATGTACGGGCGCACCCGGCGCACGTCCGCTTCATCGCACGGGAGCGGCACGGCGGGGTGGCGCCGGTGCGCGAGGCCATAGGCGTCCAGCTGCGGCGGTTCGCCGACGAGGTGGCCGAGGCACTGGGCGCGGACCCCGAGTCGCAGGGGTGGAGCGCGGCGGATCTGCGGATGCTGGCCGGGGTCTACGTCGACCACATGGTGATGACGGCCTCGGCGATCCTGGAGGCGGGCGCGGGCGCGGAGGGCGACGAAGAGGCCGCACGGCGCGCCGAGGAGACCGTAGTGGCCACCGCGCGGCGTCAGTTGAGGCTGGTCACGCTGGGCCGCCGCCACTGGCTGGACTGAGGCGGCGACGGCCCGACGGCGGCCCGGCGAGAGGTACGCGTACGGGCTGCGGGCTGCGGGCTACGGCGTGCGCAGGGCGCGGGCGAGCTGGCGGGACTGGGCCACGAGGCGGTCGGCGCTGTCCCAGACCTCGGCGTCCTCCTCCAGGAAGCCGCCGGCCAGGTTGCGGGTGGTGATGGAGACCCGCAGCGGGCCGGGCGCCGGGCGGCAGCGGATGTGCGCGGTCAGCTCGACCGTGGGGGTCCAGCCCGTCAGGCCCATCTCGAAGGCGGTCGGCGGGAGCGCGTCGACGGCCAGGAGCAGCGAGTACGGGTCGGCGTCGCGGCCGTCGGCCAGGCCGAACCAGCCGCGCATCTCGCCCTTGCCGGAGGGGGCGCCGACCGCCCAGCCGAGGGTGGTCGGGTCGAGCTTCAGCATCAGCCGCTCGGTGATGGCCGAGCTGCCCGGGATCGGGGCGGGGCCGTCCGCCGGGCCGAGGCAGTGCTCGATCGGCGGGATCACGGGCGGCTTGGCGGTGGTGCGCACGTCGTCCGGGAGCGCGTCCAGGTCGCCGTACGAGGCGAGGACGCGGATGCGCTCGACCTCGGCGCCGTCCTCGTCGTACTGGAAGAGCGAGGCCTGGCCGGTGGAGAGCGTACGGCCGGTGCGGACGCGCTGGGTGCGGACGACGGCCGGGCCGGGGGCCGAGGGCGTGAGGTAGTGGGCCGTCACGCTGAACGGGTCGGCGTGCGGGAGGGCGCGGCCGAGCGTGCGGCCGAGGAGGGCGAGGAGATATCCGCCGTTCACGGCGTGGATGATCGTCCACCCCGCCGAGAGGTGGGCGTCGTAGACGCCGTCTTCGTTTTCGCGCGGGGTGACGGCGGTGTCCCGGTCGAACTCGCTGTCCCCGATCGTTGCCTGTGCCATGCGGCAAAGGTACACCGACACATTACTGAGCGGTAGCTTTTTTTCTGAGACTCCCCGCCCCTTCCCCGAACCCGCCGGCGGTGGGGGCGGGGGAGGAAGGGATTACCCGGGGCTCCGCCCCAGGGCCCCGGCGGGGCTGCCGCCCCAGGACCCCGCCACGGGACTTCGCCCCCTACCCCTCCTCCGCCGCAGCGCTCCGCCGGTTCCACGCCCTCGGCGCGCGCCAGTGGTAGCGCATCGCCGCCAGCCGCAGCAGGAACGCGGTGACGATGGCGAAGCCGCTCGTGACCGCGTTCAGGGTGTCGAAGCGGATGCAGAGGGCCACGATCGCGGCGCCCACGATCGCCGGGACCGCGTACAGGTCGCGGTCCCAGCGGAGCAGGGACGGGACCTCGTTGGCCAGCACGTCGCGCAGGACGCCGCCGCCGACCGCCGTGGCGAGGCCGAGGGCCGCGGACGAGGTGAGGCCGAGCCCGTGGTCGTACGCCTTCGTCGTGCCCGTGACGCAGAACAGGCCGAGGCCCGCCGCGTCGAACACGTTGACCGCGTTCTGGGTGCGTTCGACCTCCGGGTGGAGGAAGAAGACCAGGACGGCGGCGAGCAGCGGAGTGATGAAGTACCCGAGATCGCTGAACGCTGCGGGCGGCACCGCGCCGATGATCAGATCCCGGAACAGCCCTCCGCCCAGCGCGGTGACCTCGGCCAGGACCGCGATGCCGAACACATCGAAGTTCTTGCGTACGGCGAGCAGCGCGCCGGAGATCGCGAAGACGAAGATTCCGACGAGGTCGAGCGCATGCTGGACGGAGGGGGTGAACAGTTCGTGGAGCACCCGATATTTTTACCCCGATACGGTTTCCCGCTCGAACGTGTCGGGTGTTCGGGCTCTCCTACCAGGTCGGCTTGCCGGTCGAGTAGATCCACGTCTGGAAGAGGTCGTCCAGCTGCTGCCCGGAGACCTTCTCGGCCAGCTTGATGAAGTCGGACGTGTTGGCGTTCTGGTACCGGTGCGATTTCGTCCACGCGGGCAGCAGCTTGAAGAACGCCCCGTCGCCGATGCGCTCGCGCAGCGCCTGGAGCGTCAGCGCGCCGCGCCGGTAGACGGCGTTGGCGAACATGGTGTCGCGCTGCGGGTCCGCGACCTTCGTCTGCCAGAACGCGTCCCCGGCCGGGACCCGGTTGTAGTAGGCGCGGGCCAGGTCGTGCGCGGTCCCCCGCCCCTTGTGCTCCTCCCACAGCCACTGCGAGTAGCTCGCGAAGCCCTCGTTGAGCCAGATGTCCTTCCATTGCGCCACCGAGACCGAGTCACCGAACCACTGGTGGGCGAGCTCATGGACGATGGTGGTCTCGTTGCGCACCGCCGAGTACGCGGGCTTGGACTGCACTTCGAGCGAGAAGCCCGCCTGGGGCATGTCGTCGACGATCGCGCCCGTCTCCTCGAACGGGTACGGGCCGAAGACCTTGGACCAGTAGTCGGTGGCCTCGGCGGTGACCGCGTACACGTCGACCTGGTTCTGCCCCTTGAGCACCGGGTCGATCGCCACGTAGATCGGCGTCCCGGCCGGGGTCTTCCCGGTCTTCACGTCGAACTTGCCGATGGTCGCCGTGGCCAGGTAGGTCGCCATCGGCCTGTTCTCGCGCCAGTGGGCGTACGAGCGGTCGCCGCGGTCGTACGAGGAGACCAGCCGGCCGTTGGAGACGCCGGTCAGACCCTTGGGGGCGTCGATGCGGATGTCGTAGGTGGCCTTGTCGGCGGGGTGGTCACTGGAGGGGAACCAGGTGGAGGCGGCGTTCGGCTCGCAGGCCACGAAGACGCCGTCCTTGGTCTTCATCCAGCCGTAGTCGGAGCCGAAGACGATGGGCCCGTTGAGCGCGACGGGCACTCCGCCGTAGACGACGGTGACCTCGAACTCCTGCCCCTTTCGCAGCTTATGACGGGGCGTCACCACGATCTCGTCGCCGTTGCGGGTGAAGTCGGCAGGTCTGCCGTTCACCCGTATCGCGTCGACCGTGAGCTTCTGGAGGTCGAGGTCGAAGCTGGTGAGGGTCTGGGTGGCGCGGGCGGTGATCGTGGTACGCCCGTCGAGCCGCCCGGAGTCCGGGTGGTAGCTGACGCCGAGGTCGTAGTGGAGGGCGTCGAAGCCGCCGTTCCCGAGGTCGGGGAAGTAGGGGTCGCCGATGCCGGCGGCGCCGGGCGAGCCGCCGCCGGGTGCGGCGGCGATGGTGAAGGCCGATGCCGCCGCGGTGGCGAGGGCGAGCAGCCGTGAGGTACGGCGTGCCGAGCGGGAGAGTGCCATGGGTCTGCCCTTCGAACGCGTTTCCGTGCGTACGGACAGGCAGACTCTGCACTCTCCCGTTTCGGCGTGAACATGACTTTGCCGAACCGTCATGCGTTACTTGTCGGTTGACTCCTGAACGGTGGAGTCCGGTCCGGTCGCCGACTCCGGCTCGGCCTCGGCGGCGTCCGGCGTTTCCGCGTCGGCGGGCGTCTCGGCGACCTCGGCGGCCTCGGGGGCCGTCTCCTCCGCCGCGGGCTCGCCCTTCGCGATCGAGACCACCTCCACCGACTCCCGCGCCTCGGGCAGCACCGCCTCGCCCGGGGCCTGGTCCGGCGCGTTCTCCGGGTGGTGGCAGGCCACCTGGTGGCCGGTCTTCAGGGCGATCAGCGGCGGCTCCTGCGTCTTGCAGATCTCCGTCGCCTTCCAGCACCGGGTGTGGAAGCGGCAGCCGCTCGGCGGCGAGATGGGCGACGGCACATCGCCCTTGAGCAGGATCCGCTCGCTCTTGGCGCCCTTGCGCTTGGGGTCCGGCACCGGCACGGCCGAAAGGAGCGCCTTGGTGTACGGGTGCATGGGCGCCGAGTACAGCGACTTGCGGTCGGCGAGCTCCACGATCTTGCCGAGGTACATCACCGCGATCCGGTCCGAGACGTGCCGGATGACCGACAGGTCGTGGGCGATGATCACGTACGTGAGGCCCAGCTCGCTCTGGAGGTCGTCGAGAAGGTTGACCACCTGCGCCTGGATCGACACGTCGAGCGCCGAGACCGGCTCGTCCGCCACGACCAGCTTCGGGTTGAGCGCGAGCGCGCGGGCGATGCCGATGCGCTGGCGCTGGCCGCCGGAGAACTCGTGCGGATAGCGGTTGTAGTGCTCGGGGTTGAGGCCCACCAGCTCCATCAGCCGCTGGACCTCCTTCTTCACCCCGCCCTCGGGCGTGACGCCCTGGAGCCGGAAGGGGGTGGAGACGATCCCGCCGATGGTGTGGCGCGGGTTCAGCGAGCCGTACGGGTCCTGGAAGATCATCTGCATGTCGCGGCGGAGCGGACGCATCCGTCCGGCCGACATGTGCGTGATGTCGTGGCCCTCGAACTCGACCTTGCCGCCCGTCGGTTCGAGCAGCCGGGTGACCAGCCGGCCCATCGTCGACTTGCCGCAGCCCGACTCGCCCACCACGCCGAGGGTCTCACCCGCCCGGACGTCGAAGGAGATGCCGTCGACCGCCTTGACCGCGCCGCTCTGCCGCCCGAACAGGCCCTTCTTGATGGGGAAGTGCTTGACGAGCCCCTCCACCTTGAGAAGCGGCTCGGGCGAAGAGGCCGACTGCTCCGGGATCGCCTTCTCGGTGCCCTGCGTGGGCTTGTTGTCGCTCACAGCTTCGGCGCAATCTCTTCGGTCCAGATACGGGCCCGCTCCTCCTGCGACATGTGGCAGGCCGAGAAGTGCCCTTCGGCGTCGTCCCACTGCTTGAGCTCGGGACGCACGGTGCGCGTGACGTTGTCCTTGGGGAGGTCCGCGTACGGGCAGCGCGGGTTGAAGGCGCAGCCGGACGGCACGTTGATCAGCGACGGCGGCTGGCCCTTGACCGGGATCAGCCGGTCCGTCTCCTCGCGGTCGATGCGCGGCATGGACCCCAGCAGACCCCAGGTGTACGGGTGCTGGGGCTCGTAGAAGACCTTCTCGGCCGGGCCGCGCTCGATGCACCGGCCGCCGTACATCACCAGGAGGTCGTCCGCCATCTCGGCGACCACGCCAAGATCGTGCGTGATCATGATGACGGCGGAGCCGAACTCCTTCTGCAGATCGCGGATCAGGTCCAGGATCTGCGCCTGGACGGTGACGTCCAGGGCGGTGGTCGGCTCGTCCGCGATCAGCAGCTCGGGGTTGTTGACCAGCGCCATCGCGATCATCGCGCGCTGGCGCATACCGCCGGAGAACTCGTGTGGATAGGAGTCCACGCGCTTGCCCGGCTCGGGGATGCCGACCCGGTCGAGCATCTCGATCGCGCGCGTGCGGGCGACCTTCTTGCTGACCGGGTTGTGGACCCGGTAGGCCTCCACGATCTGCGCGCCGACCGAGTAGTACGGGTGCATCGCGGAGAGCGGGTCCTGGAAGATCATCGCCATCTTCCGGCCGCGCAGCCGCCGTACGTGCTCGGGGTCGGCGCCGATCAGCTCCTCGCCGTCCAGCCACACCTCGCCGGAGATCTTGGCGTTGGCGCTGCGGTGCAGCCCCATCAGACCGAGCGAGGTGACGGACTTGCCCGAGCCGGACTCGCCCACGATGCCGAGGGTCTGGCCGGGCTTGATGTCGAAGCTGACCCCGTCGACGGACTTGACCAGGCCGTCGTCGGTGTTGAAGTGGATGCGCAGGTCCCGTACGGAGAGGAAGGCCTCCCCGGCGTCGGCGGGGCGGTCGGCCACCGGCTCGCCGACGGCCGCGCCGGTCTTGTTCAGGTCGCTCACGAGAGCCTCACCCTGGGGTCGATCGCGGCGTACACCAGGTCCACCAGCAGATTGCAGAGAACGATGAAGAAGGCGGCGACCAGGGTCACGCCCATGACGATCGGGAGGTCGTTGTTCTGGACGCCCTTGACCGCGTAGAAGCCGAGGCCCTGGAAGGAGAAGACCTGTTCGGTGATGACCGCGCCACCGACGAGCAGACCGAAGTCCATGCCGAAGATGGTGACGATCGGGGTGAGCGCGGCGCGCAGGCCGTGCTTGCCGACGACGGTCCGCTCCCGCAGGCCCTTGGCGCGGGCGGTGCGGATGTAGTCCTCCCCCATGGTCTCCAGCATTCCGGCCCGGGTGAGCCGGGCGTAGAGCGCGGAGTAGAGGAAGGCGAGGCTGCACCAGGGGATCAGCAGGTTCCAGGCCCAGTCGGCCGGATTTTCCGTGAACGGCACATAGTTCACGCCGTCCCAGATGGGCCATTGGACGGTGAACAGCCCCAGGAACAGCATTCCGGTGAAGAAGATCGGAAGGGAGACGCCGGCGAGGGCGATGCCCATGAAGAAGCGGTCCAGGAGCGAACCCCGCTTGAGGGCGGAGACCACACCCACCGCAACACCGGAGATCAGCCAGATGACGGCCGCACCGATGGCGAGCGAGAAGGTGACCGGGATACGTTCGGTCAGCTGCGGCCAGACCTCGACGTGGTTCTTGAACGAGTAGCCGAAGCAGGGGGCGTGGCAGACCGAGGCGTCGGGACCGAACTGGTAGGTCGCGCCGACGAAGATCTGCTTGAGGAAGTGCCAGTACTGCTCGTAGAGCGGTTGATCGAACCCGAGGTTCTTCTTCACCGCGGCGATCGCACTGGCATTGGCGTCCTTGCCCACGTACTGGGCGGCCAGCTGGTCCATCGTCTGGCCGGCGAGCCGGGGCACCAGGAAGTAAATCGCGAAGGTGACCGCGCTGACGATCAGCAGCAGGACCACCGCGCCGAAAGCGCGTCGGAGGATGTACGCAGCCACAGCTGTCCGGCAGCCGGTGCCCGCCAGGCCGGGGGTTTCCCGACCCGGCGGGCACCGGAGCCTTCACCTGCCTTTCAAAGAACTCGGGGGCTCAGCCGCTTACTTGGAGGAACCCATCAGCAGGTAGTCGTACATACCGAGGTACGCCTGGGTGACCGTGACGTTCGTCGCGGACGTCGGGCGGAACAGCAGGTTCTTGCGGTAGATCAGCGGAACGGCGGAGGCGTTGTCGGCGACCATCTTGTCGATGTCACCCCAGGCCTTCTCACGGGCGGCCTTGTCCGTGTTGGAGATGGCGTCGTTCAGCGCCTTGTTGATCGCCGGGTCGTTCAGCTCCTGGACGTTGTTGCCACCGGACGGCTTGATGGCCGAGCCGTTGATGATCTGGTCCAGGAAGCCGAAGCCGGTCGGCCAGTCGGCACCCCACGCGGTCATGATCATGCCGAGCTTGTGGTCGTGCACGTACTGCGGGTTGCCGGCGAAGTTCTGGAAGTACTTACCCGCGGGGAAGGACTTGATCTCGGCGTTGATGTTGAGCTTCTTCAGCGACGCCTGGACCGCGGTGGCCATGGCCATCTCGGACGGGCGGTCGGAGCGGGCCGTCAGGTTGGTCGAGAAGCCGTTCGGCTGATTGCACTGCTTGAGCTCGTCCTTGGCCTTGGCCTCGTCGCCCTTGTCGCCCGGGGTCTCGTAGAGGTTGAACTTGGCGTAGCCGTTGACGGTCGGCGGCAGCAGCGTCGAGGCGACGTCACCCTTGGGCGCGCCACCCGCGGCGGCCTGGATCGACGCCTTGTCGATGCCCCACTGGACGGCCTTGCGGCAGTGGATGTTGTCGAACGGGGCGACGTTCACGTTCAGACCGATGTACGAGGTCGCGCCGGCGTACGAACCGTCCGTCTGCGCCTTCAACTTCGCGCTGGTGAGGACCTTCGGCTGTGTCTGCGGGGCGACACCGGTGCCGGCCGCGTCGACCGTCAGGTTGTCGGCGACCAGCTCGTTGTCGACGGTGACCGCGTTGACCTGGAACCGGATGCTGATCTTGTCCGGCAGCGCCGGGCGGTTCGGGTCGGTCTTCGGGTCCCACTGCGGGTTGCGGACGAGGGTCGCGCTCTTGCCCTCCTCGTACGACTCGAACTTGTACGGGCCGGAGGAGACGATGTGCTGGACGTAGGTCGCGCCCTTGTCCTTGTCCCTCGGCACCGGCGCCGTCTGCGAGAACGTCGCCAGGTAGTCGAAGTCCGCGAAGGCGTCCTTCAGCTTGAAGACGATGGTGTTGTCGTCCGGCGTCTCGATCGACGCGATGCCCTTGGGGTCCTTGTTCTTGTACGGACCCTCGTACTTGTCGCCACCCTCCAGGTGGGACTTGAAGTACGTCGGGCCGTTGGACAGGGCCTCGGGGGCGAAGTTCGAGCGCTCGACGGCGTACTTGACGTCCTTCGAGGTGATCGGCGTGCCGTCCTCGAACTTCAGGCCCTTGCGCAGGGTGTACGTCCAGGTCTTCGCGTCGGCGCTGGCCTTGCCGAGCGACTCCGCGAGGTCCGGGACCACGGTCAGACCGTCCTTGCCGGCGGCCGGCTTGAACGTGGTGAGCGTACGGCCGTACAGACGGGAGAAGTTCTGCACCCAGCCGTAGTACGTGTTGCCCGGGTCCAGGGAGTCCGGCACGTCCGTCATGGCGTACGTGGCGGTGCCCCCCTTCTTGTCGGACTTGTTCACGATCTGGCTGAGCCCGGCGTCAGTGACGGACTTGCCGCCGCTGCTGCCACCCTTGTCGTCCTTGGAGTCGTTGCACGCGGTGGCCCCCAGTGTCAGCGCCACGGCAGTAGCGATCAGAATGGTCGCTTTTCTCGTCTTCACCTGAGGAATGCCCCCTCTATGGATGGTTGCGGCAGATGTGTCGTTGTCCGGCAGGTGCCGCGTGCTTACTTGCCTCGCGGGTCGAGGGCGTCTCGCAGCCCGTCGCCCAGCAGGTTGAACGCCAGGACCGTGATGAAGATCGCCAGGCCCGGCACGATCATGTACTGCGGGTCCGCCTCGTAGAGGTCGGTCGCGGTGGAGAGCATTCCGCCCCACGATGCCTGCGGCGGCGCGATGCCGACGCCGAGGAAGCTGAGGCCGGCCTCGAACAGGATGTTCGTGGGGATCAGGAGCGTCGCGTAGACCAGGATCGGTGCGACCAGGTTCGGCAGCAGCTCCCGGATCAGGATGAACGGACCGCGCGCGCCGAGGCTCTTGGCGGCCTCGACGAACTCGCGTTCACGCAGGCTGAGCGTCTGGGCCCGGACGATACGTCCCATGTACGGCCAGCTGAAGAAGCCGATCACGAAGATCAGCACGCACATCCTCAGTGGCAGCCCGGTCAGTCCGAACGCCCCGTCCTGGAGGGACGCGGAGATCGAGATGGCGAAGAGCAGCAGCGGGAACGCCAGGAAGACGTCCATCGCCCGGCTGATCAGGGTGTCCGCCCAGCCTCCGTAGAAGCCTGCCGTGACGCCCATGATCACGCCGATGACCACGGAGAGCATGGTGGCGCCGCCCGCGACGAGCAGCGACACCCAGGAGCCCTCGATGATCCGGGACAGGATGTCGCGTCCGTACTGCGGGTCGACACCCAGTGGGTGCTCCCAACTCATGCCGCCCCAAGCTCCCTTGGGTGCCAGCAGGGCCGGGTCGATCAGGTCCTGGTGGAACTCGTTCGGGTCCAACCCGAACGCCCACTGGATGGGCTTGGAAAGAACGGCGAGCAGGACGAGCAGGACGACGACGACGCCACCGGCGACCGCGAGTTTGTCGCGCTTGAAGCGCGTCCAGGCGATCTGTCCGAGCGAACGGCCCTCGATCTGGCTCTGCTTGGCCCCCGTGAGTACTGCCTCCGGCGGCACCTCGGCAGCCGATCCGGTGGTCTCGAGCGGTGCGGTCACAGTGCCTCTGACCCCTCCCGGCCGGCGGATGGCCGGCCCGTACCAGCCGCTGTGGCGGCTTGTTCCATCAGGTGGTGCGGTGATCTGCGACGGGCCAACCGGCCCTTGTTAGCCGGGAGTCTTCAACGCGTTCGCGATCACCCGCCAGACCTGACGGTGAATGGTTGCCTAAACGTGATGCGGTCAGGTGTCTTCCGTTATCCGGACGTCGTGATCGTCTGAGCGGATCAGTCGTGCACTAACCGGCCAGATCGGTCATGTCACCCAACTGCCTTTATGCACTGCCAAATTGGGTGAAGAAGTTCGGGCAACCGGGACAGGAGGTGACCGATGAAGAGGGATTTGATCGGTGTTGCGTAGGTGACGCGTGTGACGTCAATATGCGCGCGGGGCCGCCGGGGGGTATCCGTACCCGCCCGCGGGGGCTGCCGGGGCGGCGTGCGCCTCGCGGTCGTAGAAGGGGCGCCCGTTGGCGCGCAGCCACATCCCGACCGGGTCGTACTCGTCGGACAGGGCGACCGTGGAGACCGGCAGCCCGTCGGGCACGGCGGAGACGGCCTGCTGCATCATCGCGCGCACCGCGTCGACGGACTGCGGCCCGGTGTCGTAGAGGTCGAGACCGATGGCCAGATACGGCGTGCCGAGCGCGGGCTGCACCCAGGCGCGGCGCAGCGCCCGGACGGCCGGGGTGCGGTGCGCGTGCTGCGTGAGCAGGGCGTAGAACTGCGGGATCTCCACGGCCGGTTCGGTGATCCGCAGCGGGCCCGCGGGCATCCGGTCGAGGCCGGTGGCGATCCGGCGCAGATCCGGCCAAGGGATGCCGACCCCGCCGCCGGGGGCGTGCGGGTTGAGCCAGATCCCGTACCGGTCGGGGTAGAGGGCGCGGGCGATGTCACGGCCGGTGACCATCTCGTGGTCCCGGTTCCAGCCACTGGCGGAGAGCTCCTGGGCGGAGGTCACACAGGGCGCGTACGCCACCCCGTCGACCTCCATGTTCCCGTACTGCGCGTCGGAGGCGCCGGGCCGGCCGTGCCAGAGCAGCATCCACAGCCGGCCGGACGAGGGGTCGGCGAGGGCGTGCAGCAGCGCCTCGTACGCGTCGTAGCGTCCGGGGGCCACCTGGCGCAGCATGTGCTCGACCTGCCCGGCCGCCGCGGTGCCTGACGCACTCACCCTGGGTCCCGCCCCTCTTCGTTCCCCCGCGCCGCCGGTGCACAGGCGTGCGGCCGTGGGGATCTACGGATTATGAAACCAGCTTATGCGGGAGGACTAGGGGGTGGCCCGCGTGTAGAAGGGGCGCACGCGCTCCCGCATCCACTCGCCCACCGGGTCCTGGGCCACGTCGAGCAGCACCAGGTTCACCGGCCGGCCGACCGGGGCCCGGCCCAGCGCGCGGCCCAGCGCCTCCATGGGGGCGTTGCGCCCGGCCCCGTCCCAGGTGGAGAACTCCACGCCGATGAAGAGCGTCGGGTCGTCGCCCTCGATGGAGGCGAGCGCGCGGCGGGCGGTGCGCACCACGCCGGTGGCGTCGAACTCCTCGGCCGCGGCGGTCAGGAAGTCGATGGGGTCCTCCTGCCAGTCCGGCTCGAAGAGCCGCACCCGGGCGCCGGAGGCGGGCCCGTCAAGGGCGGTGCGCCCGGTGCGGCACAGCTCGGCCACAGCGGGCGGCGGCAGCGGTACGCCGACCGCGCCCTCCGGGTTCAGCGCGATGCCCAGCTGCGGCGGCAGCCCGCGGGCGAACTCCACGGCGGGCGCGACGGCGAACGACATGTGCGGGCCGACACACTGGAGGAACTGCTGCTCGGAGCTGTAGACGGGGACGTAGGGGGAGCCGGCGATCTCCATGGTGGGGAGGTCGAGGTCGGCGCTGTCCCGGCTGCCGCCGTTGGGGAGGGGGATCCAGACGGGGTTGCGCCCCAGGACCTCTATCAGGCGGGGGCCCGCACCCGGGACGCCGAGCGAGGCGGACAGTGCCTCCTCCAGCTCGTTGCCCGGCCAGCCGCCGCCGCCCTGGGGGTGCGGAACCGCATGCTGCGGGTAGTCCATGTGCCGTCCTTCTCCCCCGGTTCGACTGCGGGCCGTGCGTGGCTGTTCGCGCTCACGCGGCGGAGCCGCGTATGCCAGCGCCCCGCGCCCCTGAGAGCAGGGGGCGGATCCCCTGCACCTGAAACCTTAGCGGCGGGCGGCCCCCTCCCCGAAAGCGATCCGGCTCACCGTTTCCGCCGCCGGCCTGTCCAGCAGGACCGCCGATGCGACCCCCCGGGGCAGGCGGCCCTCCGCCACCGCCGCTATCAGGCGGGGTACCGCCCTCGCGTGGCGGGCGAAGGCGTACGAGGAGACCTTGCGGCCGCGGGCCACCTGGCCCGCCAGGGCGGTCTCCGGGGTGACGTCGAGGAGCACGAGGTGCAGCGAGCGGCCTTCCCGTGCCGCACCCTTCGCCAGCGACCAGCGCACCCAGGCGTGGGTGCCGCAGTCGTGGACGGCCAGGCCCCCGCCGGACCGCAGCGCCCGGTGCATCCGCAGGAAGTGGGCGACCCGCACCACCGGGCGGTACAGCGCGTACGGCACGCCGCCCATCCTGGCCTCCCAGGCGCGGCGGGTGTCCTGCGAGTCGATACCGACGCCGGTGACGGCCCGGCGCAGCAGGGTCGTCTTGCCACTGCCGGGCAGGCCGGAGACCACCACCACGTCCCCCTCGGCGAACCGGAGCGTGTGCGGTGAGCGACCGTCCCGGCCGCGCAGGTCCCGTACCGCCGGAACCGGGGCCTCCGCCTGCGCCGCCGCCGTGTGAACCGTCATCGGTGCTCCCCCTGCCGGGTCGGACGACCCTTTACCCATGCGCGTAAAAGGATGGTAATGAGACTCAGGTGATGTGATGCCCGTGGGAGGCGTGCAATGATGTGCGCGCCTAACTGCATACCGGCCGCTTGAATCCACGCGGGAGAGTCCCCGGCAGTTCCCCCAAGGCCCCAGAAGGCCGGGAGGATCGCGGGGCGCCGAAGGAGCAAGTCCCTCCCTTGAATCTCTCAGGCCCCGTACCGCGTGGATGAGGCAGATCTGAAAAGCGGGCCGCACGTTCTCGGACGGAGCGGCTCCACCCAAGGTGCAAGCCGGGTCTCCCGGCGAACCTCTCAGGTTCCGATGACAGATGGGGAGGATCGTCCTCGCCGTCATGCCCTGGGAGCCACACCCTCATGAGCAATCCCCGTCTCACCGCCCTTGACGCGACTCACCGTTCGCTGGGCGCGACCATGACCGACTTCGCCGGCTGGGACATGCCGCTGCGGTACGGCAGCGAGCGCGACGAGCACAACGCCGTCCGTACCCGGGCCGGTCTCTTCGACCTCTCCCACATGGGCGAGATCACCGTCACCGGCCCGGACGCCGTCAAGGCGCTGGACTACGCGCTGGTCGGCAACATGAGCACCATCGGTGTGGGCCGCGCCCGCTACACGATGATCTGCCAGGAGGACGGCGGCATCGTCGACGACCTGATCGTCTACCGCCTCGGCGAGGACGAGTACATGGTCGTCGCCAACGCCGGCAACGCCCAGGTCGTGCTGGACGCGATCACCGAGCGCGCGGCCGCCTTCGACGCCGAGGTCCGCGACGACCGCGACGCGTACGCGCTCCTGGCCATCCAGGGCCCCGAGTCCCCCGGCATCCTGAAGTCGCTTACCGACGCCGACCTGGACGGCCTGAAGTACTACGCGGGCCTGCCCGGCACCGTGGCCGGCGTCCCGGCGCTGATCGCCCGTACGGGCTACACCGGTGAGGACGGTTTCGAGCTCTTCGTGGCCCCGGCCGACGCCGAGCAGCTGTGGCGCGCGCTCACCGACGCGGGCCAGGACGCGGGCCTGGTGCCGTGCGGTCTGTCCTGCCGCGACACGCTGCGCCTTGAGGCGGGCATGCCGCTGTACGGGCACGAGCTGACCACCGCGCTCACCCCGTTCGACGCGGGGCTCGGCCGGGTCGTGAAGTTCGAGAAGGAGGGCGACTTCGTGGGCCGGGAGGCCCTGGAGGCCGCCGCCGAGCGCGCCGCCGCCAAGGCCCCGCGCAAGCTGGTCGGGCTGATCGCCGAGGGCCGCCGGGTGCCGCGCGCCGGATTCTCCGTGGTGGCGGGCGGCGAGGTGGTCGGCGAGGTCACCTCGGGCGCCCCGTCGCCGACGCTGGGCAAGCCGATCGCCATGGCGTACGTGGACGCCGCGCACGCCGCACCGGGCACCTCCGGCGTCGGCGTCGACATTCGCGGTACGCATGAGCCGTACGAGGTCGTGGCGCTGCCGTTCTACAAGCGCCAGAAGTGACCCCTCGCACACGCACCGCACGACTCATCTGTTCACCACCACTCCCCCTCGTACAGGAGAATTCAGGCCATGAGCAACCCCCAGCAGCTGCGCTACAGCAAGGAGCACGAGTGGCTGTCGGGCGCCGAGGACGGCGTCTCGACGGTCGGCATCACGGAGCACGCGGCCAACGCGCTCGGTGACGTGGTGTTCGTCCAGCTCCCGGAGGTCGGTGACACGGTGACCGCGGGCGAGACCTGCGGCGAGCTGGAGTCGACCAAGTCGGTCAGCGACCTCTACTCCCCGGTCACGGGCGAGGTCGTCGCCGCCAACCAGGACGTCGTCGACGACCCGTCGCTGGTGAACTCCGCCCCGTTCGAGGGCGGCTGGCTGTTCAAGGTCCGCGTCACGGACGAGCCGGGCGACCTGCTCTCCGCCGACGAGTACACCGACTTCGCCAGCTGACCTACCACTCCAGGGATCTTCTGATGTCGCTTCTGAACCAGTCCCTCCATGAGCTGGACCCGGACGTCGCCGCCGCCGTCGACGCCGAGCTCCACCGTCAGCAGTCCACCCTCGAAATGATCGCCTCGGAGAACTTCGCTCCGGTCGCGGTCATGGAGGCCCAGGGCTCGGTCCTCACCAACAAGTACGCCGAGGGCTACCCGGGGCGCCGCTACTACGGCGGCTGCGAGCACGTCGACGTGGTCGAGCAGATCGCGATCGACCGCATCAAGGCGCTCTTCGGCGCCGAGCACGCCAACGTGCAGCCGCACTCGGGTGCGCAGGCGAACGCGGCCGCGATGTTCGCGCTGCTCAAGCCGGGCGACACGATCATGGGCCTGAACCTGGCCCACGGCGGTCACCTGACCCACGGCATGAAGATCAACTTCTCCGGCAAGCTCTACAACGTGGTCCCGTACCACGTCGACGAGACCGGACAGGTCGACATGGCCGAGGTCGAACGCCTGGCCAAGGAGTCCAAGCCGCAGCTGATCGTGGCCGGCTGGTCCGCGTACCCGCGCCAGCTGGACTTCGCCGCGTTCCGCCGCATCGCGGACGAGGTCGGCGCGTACCTGATGGTCGACATGGCCCACTTCGCGGGCCTGGTCGCCGCGGGTCTGCACCCCAACCCGGTGCCGCACGCCCACGTCGTGACCACCACCACGCACAAGACCCTCGGCGGTCCGCGCGGCGGTGTCATCCTGTCGACGCAGGAGCTCGCCAAGAAGATCAACTCGGCGGTCTTCCCCGGTCAGCAGGGCGGCCCGCTTGAGCACGTGATCGCGGCCAAGGCGGTCTCCTTCAAGGTGGCGGCCTCGCCCGAGTTCAAGGAGCGCCAGGAGCGCACCCTGGAGGGCGCCAGGATCATCGCCGAGCGCCTGATCCAGGACGACGTGACCGAGGTCGGCGTCTCGGTCCTGTCCGGCGGCACGGACGTCCACCTGGTCCTCGTGGACCTGCGGAACTCCGAGCTCGACGGCCAGCAGGCCGAGGACCGCCTCCACGAGGTCGGCATCACGGTCAACCGGAACGCCATCCCGAACGACCCGCGCCCCCCGATGGTCACCTCGGGCCTGCGGATCGGCACGCCGGCACTGGCCACCCGCGGTTTCGGCGCCGACGACTTCCGCGAGGTCGCCGACATCATCGCCGAGACCCTGAAGCCGGACTTCGACAAGGACGCTCTCGCCGCCCGGGTCTCCGCCCTGGCCGCGAAGCACCCCCTGTACCCCGGCCTGAAGTAGTTTCGTACCCTTTTATTCGTACGAACCTTCGGGGCACCGCGCACACTGGACAGTGAGTGCGGTGCCCCGAACCCTTGCACCGCCCGTTTTCCTGCTCGTTCCGCACCACCCCGGCAGACAACGGCGTCTACCAACCCACAAGGAGTCCTCCCGTGGCCATCTCGGTCTTCGACCTGTTCTCGATCGGCATCGGCCCGTCCAGCTCCCACACGGTCGGCCCTATGCGCGCTGCCCGGATGTTCGCGCGGCGGCTGAAGAACGAGGGTCTGCTGGCCCACACGGCCTCGATACGCGCCGAGCTGTACGGCTCGCTCGGCGCCACCGGCCACGGCCACGGCACCCCCAAGGCCGTGCTGCTCGGTCTGGAGGGCAACTCGCCGCGCACGGTCGACGTGGAGAGCGCCGACGAGCAGGTGGAGCGGATCAAGTCGGCGGGCCGGATCAACCTGCTCGGCGCCCACGAGATCCCCTTCGACTTCGACGAGGACCTGATCCTGCACCGCCGCAAGGCGCTGCCGTACCACGCCAACGGCATGACGATCTTCGCGTACGACCGCGAGGGCGCCCTGGTCCTGGAGAAGACGTACTACTCGGTGGGCGGCGGGTTCGTCGTCGACGAGTCCGCCCTGGACAAGGAAGGGGTGGCGGGCGAGAACCCGATCGTGCCCGACGACACGGTCCTGAAGTACCCCTTCCGCACCGGTGACGAGCTGCTGCGCCTCGCCAAGGAGACGGGCCTGTCGATCTCCGCGATGATGCTGGAGAACGAGAAGGCCTGGCGCACCGAGGACGAGATCCGTACCGGTCTCCTGGAGATCTGGCGCGTGATGCAGGCGTGCGTCTCGCGCGGCATGTCCCGCGAGGGCATCCTGCCGGGCGGCCTCAAGGTCCGCCGACGGGCCGCGACCACCGCCCGCCAGCTGCGCGCCGAGGGCAACCCGGACGCGCACGCGATGGAGTGGGCGACGCTGTACGCGATGGCGGTGAACGAGGAGAACGCGGCGGGCGGCCGCGTGGTCACCGCGCCCACCAACGGCGCCGCGGGCATCATCCCGGCCGTGCTGCACTACTACATGAACTTCGTGCCCGGCGCGGACGACGAGGGCGTGGTCCGCTTCCTGCTGGCCGCCGGCGCCATCGGCATGCTGTTCAAGGAGAACGCCTCGATCTCCGGCGCCGAGGTCGGCTGCCAGGGCGAGGTCGGCTCCGCCTGCTCGATGGCCGCGGGCGCGCTTGCCGAGGTCCTCGGCGGCACCCCCGAGCAGGTCGAGAACGCCGCGGAGATCGGCATGGAGCACAACCTGGGACTGACCTGCGACCCGGTCGGCGGTCTGGTCCAGATCCCGTGCATCGAGCGCAACGGTATGGCGGCCGTGAAGGCCGTGACCGCCGCGAAGATGGCGATGCGCGGCGACGGCAGCCACAAGGTGTCCCTCGACAAGGTCATCAAGACCATGAAGGAGACCGGCGCCGACATGTCCGTGAAGTACAAGGAGACCGCGCGCGGCGGTCTGGCCGTCAACATCATCGAGTGCTGACGGCTCCGTCCGCCGGGCCGCGTCACCGCGGGCCGGCGGACGGGCTCGGGGTCACTTGTTGAGGGACGCCCAGAACTCCTCGAAGGAGAGCTTGCCGTCGCTGTTGGCGTCCTTGGCCCTGATGATGGCCTGGGCCACGGTCTCGGTGACGTGGAAGTCGCCCAGCTGGGCCATGACCTGCTTGTACTCGGTCGCCGTCACCTCGCCGTTGCCGTCGACGTCGAGTCGCGCGAACGCCTTGCGGGCCTCTTCGATGTCCGCCACTGGGTCCACCCCTATCTTGGTGCGTTTTTGACGGGGGTCAGACTAACCGGCCCGGCGCCCTCCCCCGTACGGCGCCCGGCCCCGCCCGTGGGCGATCATGGTGGGCAGCACAGATGGTCAGGAGAGGTGGCAGGGGCATGGGGCAGGAACTGGGCGACATACTGGCCGCCGCCGCGCGCGGGCACTTCCCGCCGGCGGACGGGGCGACGACCGTCGTTCCCCAGCCGAACCCGCGCGACGCGGGCGTGCTCGCGTTCACCGCGCACTCGGTGGTCTTCCTGGACGAGGACCCGGAGTGGCTTCGCGCCACCCTGGCCGCGACCGACGCCGATCCGCTGGGCGCCTCGATGAATCCGGGATTCCTGGCCGCGCTGATGGCCCGTACCGGCCGTCGGATGAACTGCGTCGACCTCCTCACCTGCGCGCCCGCCCTGCCCGGTGAGCCACCGCTCGCGCTGACCGAGCTGGCGGACCCGGACCACCCCCGGGTGGCGCGGGCACTGAAGTTCCGCGACGAGGTCCGGGTGTGGGCGACCTACGGCGGGGTGCTGGTCCTCGGGCGGGGCGTGGCGGGCCGCTGGGAGGCGGCGATCGAGGTGGACGAGAGCGCGCGGGGACGCGGTCTGGGCGTACAGCTCGCGCTGGCGGCGCGGCATCTGGCGCCGGAGCCGGTGATCTGGGCGCAGCAGTCGCCGGGCAACGCCCGCAGCGTACGGACGTTCCAGGCGGCCGGGTACCGCCCCGTCGGCTCGGAAGCGCTGCTCGTCGCGCACTGAGCCGCCCGACCGCCGGGGACGGGCGCCAAACACCGGCCACGGCATTTCGCGGGGGCGAATTCCCGCCAAAAGTCCGGGATCCCCTTCCCTACGCTCCGCCACCGGGCGATAACTTCTTGTCGTCGCCGCCACACCGGGAGCACAGGGCTCCCAGGGACTCGCGGCGCTGGGGCGATTCAGGAGTGACTGCCACCACTGAAGCAACCACCACCTTTACCTTCCAGCCGTTCACCCGGAGCTGTCGGTTCATCTGGGACGAGGGCGACCACGTCCTCATCGGGGTGAGTCCGGGAAACAGCTATTTCAGCGCCGACCGCATCGCAGGTCTCGTCCGCTGGGCCGCCACCCGCTTCGACCGGGTCGACCTCGTCTACGCCGACCGCCATGTGGACCGGATGTTCGCGACACTCGGCCATGACGACGAGCACGCGCGCAGGCGGGCCGCCAAGGAGCTGAAGGCGGTCCGCAGAAGGATCGTGCGGGGCGTCGAGGAGGCCGGCCGCCCCGGGCTCCCGGTCGGCGTGCACGCGCTCTCGGAGTTCGAGGGGAACCCGGTGTACGACCTGTTGCACCGCCGGGTGCGGCACTTCCTCGCGACCGACCGCGAATTCCGCACCGGCTGCGAGGAGATGGCCGCCGCGTTCCTGGCCGGGAAGGCCGACGGCGCCCCGGTGAGCCCGGCGCAGACCGCCGCCTGCCTCGACTACATCGCCGCGGAGCTCCCGTTCTTGCTCGACACCCCGGGAATCCTCCAGGTCCCGTCCTCGGTGTCCAGCTATCACGCGCTGATCCCGCTCACCGAACTCCTCTACGCCAAGGGCGGCGGTCTGCGCGCCTCCCGCAACCAGGCGTACGCGGTCGTACGCCCGCAGGCCGTCCGCCCGGAAGGAGTCGCCGCATGAGCCGCACGAGCACCACCAGCCCGACCACCAGCACCACCAGCACCACCAACACCAACACCACCACCAGCAGCACCGACCGGCTGCTCCACTTCCCGCTCGGCCGGCGCGGTGACGTGCTCCCCGAGGAGTGCGCCGCCCTGCGCGCCAAGGAGCCGGTGGCCCGGGTGCGCACCATGACCGGCGACACCGCCTGGCTGGTGAGCAGTTACGCGCTGGCCAAACGCGTCCTGGAGGACGACCGGTTCAGCCTCAAGGACACCGCGGCCCCGGACGCCCCGCGCCAGTACGCGCTGACGCTGGTGCTCGTCCTGGTCGAGGGCGCCAACTTCGACCCGGAGGTCTTCACCGACCCCGAGCGGCTCGACCTGGACCGCGAGGTCAACCCGCACCTCTCGTTCGGCGCGGGCCGCCACTTCTGCCCGGCCACGGGCCTGGGCCGGGCGCACGCGGAGACCGCCCTGAGCGCGCTGGTGGAGCGGCTCCCGGGGCTGCGCCTGGCGGTCCCGCCGGAACAGCTGGTGTGGCGCACCGGCTTCATCAAGCGCCTGCCGGAACGGCTGCCGGTCCTCTGGTGAGACGCGGCTGCCCCCGGGGATGTCCTCCCCGGGGGCAGCGGTGCGTACGGGCTCAGCGGAAGATGCCGGTGTGGCCCAGCGAGTAGCGGCCCGGCTGCGGGTAGACCGCGAGGCCGTGCGGCCCCGAGCCGACCGGGATGCGGGCGAGCTCACGGCCGGTGGTGGTGTCGATCGCGTACACCTCGGCGTCGTAACGGCCGGACAGCCACAGGACCTTGCCGTCCGCCGAGACCCCGCCCATGTCGGGGCTGCCGCCGCCCGGCAGCTGCCACTTCTTGGTCAGCTTGTTCTGGGCGAAGTCGAAGATGGAGATCGTGCCCTCGCCCCGGTTGGAGATGTACATCTCCTTGGAGTCGCGGCTGACGTACAGGCCGTGGCAGCCCTTGCCGGTGGGCAGCAGCGTCGGCGTGCTGAACCGGTCGCCGTCCAGGACCCACATGCCGTGGGCCATCATGTCGGCGATGTAGAAGGTCTTGCCGTCCGGGGACATCTTCACGTCCTGCGGCATCGCCCCCTCGAACGGCAGCTTCTGATGGGCGATGACCTGCATCTTCTCCGTGTCGACCTTGAGCAGCTCGCCGGAGAACTCGCAGGAGACGATGAAATAGCGGCCGTCCATGGAGAAGTCGGCGTGGTTGACGCCCGCACAGTGGACCGGGACGGTCTTGACCCGGTCCATGTTGACGGGCTCACGGAACACCAGCTCGCGGTCCATCGACGCCATCACGACCGCGTACTTGCCGTCGGGCGTGAAGTAGAGGTTGTACGGGTCGGAGACCTTGACCGTGCGGCCCGTCTTGCCGGTCGCCGGGTCGATGGCGGTGAGGCTGTCCCCCAGGTCGTTGTTGACCCACAGGGTCTTCATGTCCCAGGAGGGGACGACGTGCTGGGGCTGGTGCCCGACCGGGATGGTCTCGATGACCTTGTACGTCTTGGGGTCGATCACCGACACCGTGTTGGAGTTGGTGTTGGGCACATAGACGCGTTCGAGGAAGTTCTTCACGGCCGGCTGGAGCGCGCCCGGGCGGTCCGCGGCGTAGGCGTCCTTGGGGTCCAGGACCGGCGGCATCCCGGGCAGGCCCTGCGGCACGGCCTTCTTCGGCACGGGCTGCGCGGCGCCCTTGGTGCCCAGGGCCTCGTTCCCTCCCTTGTCCGCGGACGAGCCGCATCCGGCGAGCGCGGCGAGCAGCAGGCCGCACAGCAGCGCGGCGGTCCTCTTGGTGGGGGTCGGCATCAGGTCAGCAACTCCGTGGTGGTCACCGCGCGCAGTCCGCGGCGGTCGAGATCGGCGAGGAGGACCGGCAGCGCGGCGACCGTGTCCGCGTAGCCGAAGTGCAGACTCACCACGGATCCGTTGCGGATCCGCCCGGTGACATTGCGCGTCACGGCCGAGGCGCCGGGCGAGGTGAAGTCGAGCGAGTCGACGTCGTACGAGAGGATGTGCGGGTACCCCGCCCGCCGCGCCAGTCTCTGAACGAGCGGCGTCGCGTACTGGGTACGGGAGGGCCGGAACCAGGTCCCGATGGAGCCGGTCATCCGGCGCAGCCGGTCCGCGCAGCCGGTGATCTCGGCGTACGCGTCCCGCTCCGCGAGCGCGGAGATGTCGATGTGGCGCTGGGTGTGGTTGCCGAGGTCGTGGCCGCCGTCGAGGATGCGGCGGGCCATCCGCGGGTGTTCGTCGAGCCAGGTTCCGACGGCGAGGACGGTGACCTTGGCACCGGCCCGCTCGGCCTCGGCGAGGACGGCGGTGGCCACCTTGGGGTCGCCCTGGCCGTGGAAGGTGAGCGCGATCTTCGGCCGGTCGCGGGGTCCGTTCACGATCTGGGCCGGCTGCGCCGGGAAGGTGCGGGGGGCCGGGGCGGCGCGGGTGGTCCCGGGGCGGGCGGAGGCGGCGGGCGTCGCTGCGGCGGGCGGCGGTCCGGCGCCGCCCTCGCCGTCCGTGCAGCCGGCCGCGAAGGCCCCCGCGACGGCCGCCCCCGCCCCGGCACGCAGTGCGCTGCGGCGGTCGACCCCACGGGGAGATGGATTGAGCACATGGACATTTAAGTGCGCCGACGGGCGGAAGGTAATGATTGACCCATTTAAGGACCTTTACGGGTCGCCGGGACACGCCATTCGCCGGACGTGTTGGTTCGCTGAATCACTCATCGATACCCATACTTATTCACCATTTACAAGGTGCGTGCTCTAGCTCACCTACGATTCATAGCTAAACTGTGGGGGTATGCGGAAGTTTGTCCGAGTAAGGACTTTTGGCGTGAAGGCCCCCCGTCTGCCATAGTCGGGTACACGACCCCTCATTGACCCGAGCCCGGTCGTCTTCAGTCGCCGTGGATCACACCCCCTCCGGTCCACGGCGGCGCTCCGCAGAAGCCCCCGCAGGCAGGCCGCATCCGGCACGCCCGGGGGCTTCGGCGCATCCGGGGGCCGCCCCGGGGGGCTCGGCACGGGCTGGGGTCAGCGGTCGGCGACCCGCATCTCGAACCAGGTGGTCTTGCCGCGCGGCAGCAGATCCACGCCCCAGCGGTCGGAGAGCTTGTCGACGAGGAAGAGCCCGCGCCCGCTGGTGTCCATCTCGTGGACCGGCATCAGACAGGGCAGCCCGCGCGAAGGGTCGCGCACCTCGATCCTGATCCAGCCCCGGCGCCGCAGCATCCGCAGCCCGAAGGCTCGGGCACCGGTATGCCGCACCGCGTTGCCGACCAGTTCGGAGACGAGCAGGATCGCGTGCTCGGCGAGGGCCGGGGAGAGCGCCCACTGGCGCAGTATCACGCACTGGGTGAGCCGGCGCGCGGTCGCCGCGGACTCGGGCCGGGACGGCAGCCGTACCTCTTCCTCCGTCGGGTTGCCGAACAACTCCAGTGCCTTGAGCGCCCGTTCGTCCTCGACGGCCGGCGTCCACCGAGCCGCGGTCGCGCTGCCGCGCTGCCACGGTTGTTCCACACCCTCCAGCCCCGCCATGCCCCCATCATGGCCGCCCGGGACGGCCTCCGGGGCCGTTCCCGGGGAAAACGACCCCCGGAACCAGAGGTTCCGGGGAGCTCGCTCAGCATGTGCCGAGGGCGGCGGATCACTCCCGTACCGCCCACGAGCTGCGATGACGGGCCGCGACCAGCGGATCACCAGGCGTTCGGAGCCCGGCGCACTTAAGGCTCCATTAAGGCCAGGCTAATCCACCCTCAGGGTGTACGACCGGCCTCCAACCGCGCGCGGCTCAGAGGAACTTGGCCTTGCCGGGGCCCTCCTCGACGAAGCTGCGCATCCCGCGCTCGCGGTCCTCGGTCGCGAACAGGCCCGCGAACCAGTTCCGTTCGATGGCGAGCCCGGTCTCGATGTCCGTCTCCAGACCCGCGTCGATGGACTCCTTGGCGGCGCGGAGCGCGAGCGCCGGACCCTGGGCGAGCTTCGCCGCCCAGGCGTGCGCCTCCTCGTACACCTTCTCCGCCGCGACCACCCGGTCCACCAGACCGAGCGTCAGCGCCTCGTCGGCCCTGACCATCCGGCCGGTGAAGATGAGGTCCTTGGCCTTGGCCGGGCCGATCAGCCGGGACAGCCGCTGGGTGCCGCCCGCGCCCGGGATCAGGCCGAGCAGGATCTCGGGCTGGCCCAGCTTGGCGTTGTCGGCGGCGATCCGGATGTCGGCGCAGAGCGCGAGCTCGCAGCCGCCGCCTAGCGCGTACCCGGTGACGGCGGCGACGACGGGCTTGGGGATGCGCGCGACGGCGGTGAACGACTCCTGGAGCGCCCGGGACCGCACCACCATCGCGGTGTGGTCCATCGCCTGCATCTCCTTGATGTCCGCGCCCGCCGCGAACACCTTCTCGCCGCCGTAGATCACCACGGCCCGTACGTCGTCGCGGCGGGTCGCCTCCTCGGCGAGCTCGCGCAGCCGGTCCTGGATCGCGATGTCCAGGGCGTTCATCGGGGGGCGGTCCAGGCGGAGGGTGCCGACGCCTTCGGAGACTTCGAGGGTCACAGTCATGGCAGCAGGTTAGTTGCCGTCAACAGCGACGGACCCGGTGCTGTGCGTCACAGCGACCGGGTCCGTTCCCCTCGGATCTCTTCGGATCTCTTCGGATCTCTTCAGGCGCGTCCTACTTCGTCCACTCCGCCCAGGACATGTTCCAGCCGTTGAGGCCGTTGTCCGGCTGGATCTGCTTGTCCTTGGAGTTCTTCACGATGACCACGTCACCGATGAGCGAGCGGTCGTAGAACCAGGCCGCCGGGGTCGAGGAGTCGCCCGCGCCGCGCGCGTCCCGCAGGCCCACACAGCCGTGGCTGGTGTTGGTGTTGCCGAACACCGACGGGTCGCCCCAGTAGTTGCCGTGGATGAAGGTGCCCGAGCTGGACAGACGCATCGCGTGCGGCACGTCCTTGATGTCGTACTCGCCGCCGAAGCCCACGGTGGCGCCGTTCATCCGGGTCACCTGGTACTTCTCGCTGATCACCATCTGGCCGTTGTACGTGGTGTTCGCCGGGGAACCCGCGCTGATCGGGATGGTCTTGAGGGTCTTGGCGTCACGCACGACGGTCATGGTGTGGGCGGCCGCGTCCACCGTGGCGACCTGCGAGCGGCCGACGGTGAACTTCACCGTACGGGTCTGCTTGCCGTAGACGCCGGGCCGGCCCTCGACGCCGTCGAGGTTGAACTTGACGGTCACCTTGGTGCCCGCCGCCCAGTACTTCTCCGGGCGGAAGTCCAGGCGGTCGTTGCCGAACCAGTGACCCTCGACCGGCACCGGCGGCTCGGCCGTCACCTTGATGGCTTTCTCGACGGCCTGGGGGTTGGTGATGCCACGGCTGAAGTTGACCGACACCGGCATGCCGACGCCGACGGTGTCGCCGTCCTCGGGGACGTAGGTGCCGATGAAGGTGTTCTTGGGGACGAGCGTGGTGAAGGTCGTGTCCTTGGCGGACTCGCGGCCCTGGTCGTCCTTGGCGACCGCGTGGACCTTGTACTTGGTGGCGGAGGCGAGGTGCTGCTCCGGGGCCCAGGCGGCGCCGTCGGCGGAGATCTTCCCGGCCACCGCGTTGCCCTTGGTGTCCGCGACCGCGACGGCGGTGAGCTTGCCCTGGGCGGCGGATATCTTCAGCGCGCCGCTCGTCGCCACGTCGCCGGCGCCGTCCTTGGGCGCGACGGTCACGACCGCGGCCGAGGCCTTGGTGTCCTCGGCCGCCTTGCCGGCGCCGCCCTTGCCCTTGCCGTCACCGTCGCCGGCGGAGTCGTCGCCGCCCCCGCACGCGGAGACCAGCAGAAGCAGCGCCCCCAGCAGCAGAGCCAGCAGACCCGGCGTGCCGCGCCGCCGCCCCGCCGCTCTCTTCGGAGCCCCCGATATGTGCTGCCCGTTCACGACAGTTCTCTCCCCTCGCACGGCCTGGATCAAGCCACGGCCCGCACTGTGAAAACACCCCCGCGCGCATCCTCGCGCGCACACGATTGCCTAGGTAATCACACCGGACGCACACGCACCGCCACGCGAATGTCACCGTTCGGTGCCAATGGTCCCGTGCGTTCGCTGTGGCGACATCGCGACGTCACCGGGGGTGTGTACGGGCCGGGCCGGCCGGCGAGGGAGGGTCAGAGGGCCGAGCCCGCCCTCCACTTCGCCCAGCCGAGGTTCCAGCCGCCGAGGCCGTTGTCGGGCGCGACCGTTTTGTCACGGGAGTTGATGACTTCCACCACGTCCCCGACGAGCGTGCGGTCGAAGAACCAGCCCGCCGGGGTGTCCGGGCTGCCGCCCTTCACATCGCGCAGGCCCACACAGCCGTGGCTGGTGTTGCTGGAGCCGAAGGTGCCCGACGTCGCCCAGTAGTTGCCGTGCAGGAAGGTCCCGGAGGCGGTCAGCCGGATGGCGTGCGGCACGTCGGGGATGTCGTACTCCCCGCCGAAGCCGACCGTACGGCTGTTCATCCTTGTCACGTCGAACATCTCGGTGACGACCATCTTGCCGTTGTACGTGGTGTTCTTCGGCGCCCCCGCCGAGATCGGGACCGTACTGACCAGCTCGCCGCCCCGGCGCACCTCCATCGTGTGCGCGTCGGCGTCCACCAGGGACTCCTGGTCGCGCCCGATGGTGAAGCCGATCCGCTTCTCCTGGATGCCGTACACCCCCGGGGCGCCGGGGACGTCGCGCAGCCGCATGTCCACGGTGACCTTGGTGCCCGGCTTCCAGTACTTCCTGGGCCGGAAGTCCAGGCGCTCCTTGCCGAACCAGTGGCCCACCACCTCGACCGCCGGCTTCGAGGTGACCCTGATGGCGCGCTCCACGGCCGCCCGGTTCTGGATCGCCTGGTTGAAGTTGAACGAGACGATCATGCCGACGCCGACCGTCGAGCGGTTCTCCGGCTTGAAGTAGCCGATGAACCGGTGCTCGGGCACCAGCGTGGTGAAGCTGGTGTGCCGGGCCTGGCGGCGGCCGTGGCCGTCGAGCGCCACCGCGTCCACCGTGTACTTGGCGGCCAGTTCGAGCCGGCCCGCCGTACCCTGGGTCGGCTCCCAGGAGAGTCCGTCCTCGCTGATCCGGCCCGGCACCTCCTCGGGCTGGGCGTCCTCGGCCTTCATCACCCTGACCCGCTCCAGGCGCCCGCCGGGCACCCGCACTCCGATCCTCCCGTCCGCCTTGACTCCCTTGGCCCCGTCGTCGGGGGTCACCAGGATCACGTTGCGGGGCGGCCGCGCCTTGCCCGCGACGACGTCCTTGACCCCGCCGATGTCCAGATGGGCCCCGCTGCATCCGGCCAGCCCGGCCACCAGCGCCGCCGTCAGTCCCGCCCATGTCAGGGCGGCCGCGGTGCTCGCCCCTGCCCGCTTCAGTACGAATCTCACGACGGCTCAACGACCGCGCCCCGCCGGGGGAAACGTGAGTACGAGCCGGGTAACGGGAAGAAAGCCTGCGAGGACACGCGTGGGGAGCCGCGGCCGGGACGCCGCGCTCCGTCCAGGCGCCGAGCCGCGGGAGGCCGAGGGGTGTCGAGCGCAGCAGAGCAGGAGGCGGAGCGGGGGGTGGGGCGACCGGCTCCGCACGGGGAAGAGCACCGGGAACTGAACGGCCACGGCCGGCGGGGCGGCCCCGGCGGGCTGCGGCCACCGGTCTGGCCGGGTGCGCCGACCCCGCTGGGGGCCCGGTTCCGGGTGGGGCCGGACGGGGTGGCGGGCACCAACTTCGCGCTGTGGGCGGGCGGGGCGGAGTCGGTGGAGCTGTGCCTGTTCGACGCGGCGGGCACCGAGACCCGGCTCGCCCTGGTCGAGCTCACCCATGAGATCTGGCACGGCTTCGTGCCGGGCGTACGGCCGGGGCAGCGGTACGGCTACCGGGTGCACGGCCGCTGGGACCCCTGGACGGGGGCCCGCTGGAACCCGTCGAAGCTGCTGCTCGACCCGTACGCGCGGGCGGTCGACGGAGACTTCGGGCTGCCGCCGCAGGTGTACGGGCATGTGCGCGACTGGCCGCAGCAGCAGGTGGCCGACACCGTCCGCGACGACCGGGACTCGGCGCCGTACGTCCCCAAGGGGGTCGTCGTCCACGATGACGACGACTGGTCGGACGACCGCCGCCCGAAGACGCCGTGGGCCGACTCGGTCATCTACGAGCTGCACGTGCGCGGCTTCACCAGACTGCACCCCGGGATCCCGAAGGAGCTGCGCGGCACGTACGCGGGGCTCGCGCACCCGGCGGCGCTCGACCATCTCGTACGGCTGGGGGTGACGGCGGTCGAACTGCTCCCGGTGCACCAGTTCGCCCACGAGGACCATCTGCTGCGCCGGGGCCTGCGCAACTACTGGGGCTACAACTCGGTCGGCTACTTCGCGCCGCACGCGGCGTACTCGTCCTCGGGGACTGCGGGCCAGCAGGTCGGCGAGTTCAAGCGGATGGTGCGGGCGCTGCACAGGGCGGGGATCGAGGTCATCCTCGACGTGGTCTACAACCACACGGCGGAGGCGGGCGAGCGCGGCCCGACGCTGTCGCTGCGCGGCATCGACAACAAGGGGTACTACCGCCTCCAGTCGGACGCGCGCCGGTACGCGGACTACACGGGCTGCGGCAACACGCTGCACGTGGTGCAGCCCCAGGTGCTGCGGCTGATCACGGACTCGCTGCGGTACTGGGTGACGGAGATGGGGGTGGACGGCTTCCGCTTCGACCTGGCGGCGGCGCTCGCCCGCTCGATGCACGACGTCGACATGCTCTCCCCCTTCCTGGCCGTCATCGCCCAGGACCCGGTGCTGCGCCGGGTCAAGCTGATCGCGGAGCCGTGGGACGTGGGGCGCGGCGGGTACCAGGTCGGCGCCTTCCCGCCGCTGTGGACGGAGTGGAACGACCGCTACCGGGACGCGGTGCGGGACTTCTGGCGCGGCGCGCTGCCCGATGTGCGCGACCTGGGCTACCGCCTGTCGGGGTCGAGCGACCTGTACGCGTGGGGCGGCCGCCGCCCGTACGCGTCGATCAACTTCGTCACGGCCCACGACGGCTTCACCCTGCGCGACCTGGTCTCGTACGAGCGCAAACACAACGAGGCGAACGGGGAGGGCAACCGGGACGGGACGGACGACAACCGGTCCTGGAACTGCGGAGTGGAGGGCGAGACGGACGACCCCCGGGTCAACGCCCTGCGCCGCCGCCAGCTGCGCAACCTGCTGACGACGCTCCTGGTCTCCACCGGGGTGCCGATGCTGGTGGCCGGGGACGAGATGGGGCGCACCCAGGGCGGCAACAACAACGCGTACTGCCAGGACGGCGAGGTGGGGTGGATCGACTGGTCCCTCCTGGAACAGCCGGGCCCCCGGGGGCTGCTCGAACTGGCCCGCCGCCTGGTCGCGCTGCGCCACCGCCACCCGGTGCTGCGCCGCCGCGCGTTCTTCTCCGGCCGGGCGCAGGGGGCGGACGGGCTGCGGGACCTGGCGTGGTTCACCGCGCGCGGGGCGGAGATGACCGAGCGGGACTGGTACGCGCCGACGGCCACGCTCGGCCTGTACCTGTCGGGCCGCGACATCCCCGGCCGGGATGCTTTTGGCGCGCCGGTGGTGGACGACAGCTTCCTGATAGTCCTCCACGCGGGCAGCCGCCCGACGGGGTTCGTGGTGCCGGGGGCGCCGTGGGGGGAGGGGTACGAGGTGCTGGTGGACACGGCGGTGGAGGACCAGGCGGGGGTGCCGGGGCGGGTGCACCGGGGTGGGGTGGAGGTGGGGGTGGGGGCGCGGTCGGTACAGGTGCTGCGGGTTACGGGGTGATGATCCCCCACCCCGCCCCGCCCACGCCTCAAACGCCGACGCGGCTGGATTCGCCCGGGCCGGAGTTGCCCAAGGGGCGCGGGGAACCGCGCGAACAGCCCCCGCCCACCCGCAGACGAAGCACTCGGTCAAAAAGCCGGTGGGCGTTGTCGGTGGTGAAGTTTAGGCTCGATGATTGATGTCAGACATACATGCTCCCACCAAGAACCAGTCGACGGTCCGTACGCTGCTGAGGCTCTGGCCGTACGTACGACCCGTCCGAACTCGCCTGTTCAACGCGGCGTTAGTCGCCGTCGTCGCGTCCTGCCTAGGTCTGGTGATCCCGCTCGTACTGAAGTGGATCGTCGACGGCCCGGTCAGCGACGGTGACCCCGGCGGGGTCTGGCTGGGCGCGCTCGTCCTGCTGCTGCTCGGGATCGCGGAGGCGCTCCTCTTCGGCCTGCGGCGGTGGCTGGTGGCGCGCCCGCTCGCGGGGGTCGAGGCGGCGATGCGGGCGGATCTGTACCGGCATGTGCAACGGCTGCCGGTGTCCTTCCACGACCGGTGGCCGTCGGGCCAGTTGTTGTCGCGGGGGACGACGGATCTGAGCCTGGTACGGATGTTCCTGGCGTTTCCGCTGACGTTCTTGCTGGTCAACGGGGTGACCATCCTGGTGGGCTTCATCATCCTGCTGTCGCAGGAGTGGACGCTGGGGCTGGTGCTGATCCTTCCCGTGGTGCCGCTGGTGGCGCTGTGTTCGCTCTTCGAGTCGCGTTACTCGGTGGCGGCGCGGCGGGCGCAGGACCAGGTGGGCGATCTGACGACACTGGTCGAGGAGAGCGTGCTCGGCATCCGGATCATCAAGGGGTTCGGGCGCCATCGCAGCCAGGCGCGCGCGTTCGGGGAGCTGGCGCGGGGGCTGCGGGGCACCGAACTGCACAAGGCGCGGCTGCTCGCGGCGCTGTGGGGCGTGATCACGGCGATACCCGAACTCGCCATCGGGGCGGCGCTGGTGCTGGGGACCGTGCGGGTGGCCGACGGTGACCTGTCGGCCGGGACGCTGGTGGCGTTCCTGTCCACGGCGCTGGCGCTGCGGTGGCCGGTGGACTCGATCGGGTTCCTCCTGGCGATGAGCCAGGAGGCGGGGACGGCGACAGAGCGGTTCTTCGAGGTCCTGGATGAGGGCCCCCACGGCCCCTGCACCCCGCTACAGGGCTCCGCCCCGGGACCCGCTCCTCACACTCCGGAGGAGCTGGAGATACCCAGGGGCGCGGGGAACCGCGCGACCAGCCACACACAGCCCGCGGACGAACCCCACAACCCCCCGGAGGGCTCCGCGGGGAACCGCGCGACCAGCCACCCACAACCCGCGGACGAACCCGCGCCCCACCACCTCGGCATCCGATTCCACCGCGTCGCCTTCCGCTACCCCGACGCCCCCGCCGACACCCCACCCCTCCTCTCCGGGATCGATCTCCACATCCGGAGCGGCGAGACCATGGCCATCGTGGGTGGGACCGGGTCCGGGAAGACGACGCTCACCGCGCTCGTGCCGCGGCTGTACGACGCGACCGGTGGGCGCATCACGCTCGACGGGGTCGACATCGCCACCATGCCCCGCGAGCGGCTCCGCGAGCTCGTCGCCGTGGCGTTCGAGGAGCCCACCCTCTTCTCCGCCTCCGTGGGCGAGAACGTCCTGATGGGCGGCGGCGGGCCCGAGGACCTCGACCGCGCGCTGGACGTCGCGCAGGCCGGGTTCGTACGGGAGCTCCCGTACGGCGTCGACACCCAGGTCGGCGAGCAGGGGCTCAGCCTCTCCGGCGGGCAGCGCCAGCGGCTCGCCCTCGCGCGGGCGGTCGTCGGGCGGCCCAGGTTCCTGGTGCTCGACGACCCGCTCTCCGCGCTCGACGTACACACCGAGGCCCGTGTCGAGGCGGCCCTGCGCGACGTCCTGCGCGAGACCACCGCGCTGGTCGTCGCCCACCGCCCGTCGACGGTGATGCTCGCCGACCGGGTCGCGCTGCTCTCCGGCGGCCGCGTCGCCGCCGTCGGCACCCATCAGGAACTGCTGCGCAGCAACGCCGAGTACGCCTGGCTGATGTCCGGCGCGGGGGATCAGGGGGAGGACCGATGACGACCACCATGGGTGCGGAGCGCCAGGCCGATCCGGAGGAGCCGGAGGGGCCGGAAGGGCCAGAAGGGCCAGAAGGGCCAGAAGGGACAAAGGGGGCAGAGGGGCCGCCGCCCCCTACCGATCCCTTCGATCGCGACGCCCTCCCCTCCCCCGCCGGCGCCACCCGCGCACTCCTCTTCGACCTGTTGCGCCCCATGCGGCGCCGCGTCGTCGTCACCGCGCTGCTCATCCTGTTGCAGCAGGCCGCCGTGCAGGCGGGGCCGATGCTCGTCGCGTACGCCATCGACCGGGGCGTGCCCGCATTCCGCAGGCACGAATACGGACCCCTCATAGCCGTCGGCTCCGGGTACCTCGTCTGCGCCCTGGGGGCCGGGCTGCTGCAGTACGCGTTCATCAGCGCCTCCACCCGCGTCGGCCAGGACGTGCTGCTCGATCTGCGTGGGCGGATCTTCCGGCACGCGCAGGCGCTGAGCGTCGACTTCCACGAGCGGTACACCTCGGGCCGGCTCATCTCCCGTTCCACCTCCGACGTGGAGTCGCTGCGCGAACTCTTCAACGAGGGGCTCCAGGAGCTCATCGGTGTGGTGCTCTCCGCCGTGTACATCTGCGCGATGCTGCTCTGGCTCGACTGGGGCATCGGCGCGCTCGCCGTCGCCTCGTACGCGCCGCTGCACCTGCTGATCCGCCGCTACCGGCGCCGTGCTTCGCGCGCGTTCGACGCCCGCTCGACGGCGATCGCGGCCGTGATCGTCAAGTTCGCGGAGACCCTCAACGGCATCCGGCCGGTCCAGGCGTTCCGCCGTGAGCGCGCCAACGACGAGGAGTTCCGCAGGCTCAACCGCCACCACGAGCGCACCAACGGCGACGCGATCCTCGAAATGGCCCAGTACGTGGTGGGTTCGCGCCTGGTGGCCAACACCGCCGTCGCCGCGATGGTGCTGTGGGGTGCCTCCCGGGTCGCCGACGGCACCCTCGCGCTGGGCGTGCTCGCCGCCGCGGTGCTGTATCTGCGGCGGCTGTACGACCCGATCGACAGGCTCGGGATGTTCCTCAACTCGTACGAGGCTGCCGTCTCGTCCCTCGGGAAGATCGCCGGGCTGCTCGCCCAGACGCCGACCGTGCCCGAGCCCGCGCATCCGGTGCCGCTGCCGGAGCGGTCCGGTGAACTCCCGGGGCGGCGGGTCGAGTTCGACGGCGTCGGGTTCTCGTACCGTACGGGCGGCGAGGTCCTCCCCCGCTTCGACCTGACGATCCCGGCCGGGCAGACCGTGGCCGTGGTCGGCTCGACCGGCGCCGGCAAGTCCACCCTCGCCAAGCTGCTCGCCCGCTTCTACGACCCTTCCCCGAGCTCTCCGACAAGCTCCGAGCAGGGGACGCCCCAACCGGGCCGGGTCCTGCTCGACGGCGTCGATCTGCGCGAGCTGGCCGTGCCCGAGCTGCGGCGCGGGGTCGTGATGATCACCCAGGAGGCGTTCCTCTTCTCCGGCACGGTCGCCGACAACATCGCCATCGGCCGCCCGGAGGCGACCCGCGAGGAGATCGAGCGGGCCGCGAAGGCGATCGGCGCGCACGACTTCATCGCACGGCTGCCGGACGGCTACGACACGGACGTGCGCAAGCGGGGCGGGCGCATCTCGGCGGGCCAGCGCCAGCTGGTCGCCTTCGCCCGCGCGCTGCTCGCGGACCCGGCGGTGCTGATCCTCGACGAGGCGACCTCGTCGCTCGACATCCCGGGCGAGCGGGCGGTCCAGCGCGCGATGCACACGGTGCTGCACGGCCGTACCGCCGTCGTCATCGCCCACCGGCTGTCGACCGTGGAGATCGCGGACCGGGTGCTGGTGATGGAGCACGGGCGCGTCGTCGAGGACGGCTCGCCCGCCGAACTCATCGCGGGAACCGGCCGGTTCGCGGATCTGCACCGGGCGTGGCGGGAGAGCCTGGTGTAGCCGGAAGGGGCGGGGCGACGGGAACCGACTCGTCGCCCCATCCGCCCCACTGTCCGCCTGGCGGACACCGGGCGGGGCTCCGGAGCGACAAGTGCGGAGTCGCATTGCGGCCATTGTCGCAAGCGGTTTCCACGACCGCTCCGGACGCCTTTCTTGCTGGTGGGACAGGGTGCGTATCCGGACACTCCCGTCGATCGTGACGCACCCAACTGCTCACTGGACACAAGGTGTTGACAAAGGAAACGTCCGCTTAACGAACGGCGTCCTTCGTACAACGAACGATTTCCGGCCAACTTCTTGACGCGCTCCTGACAGCGGTCGGCCACTCCTGGCACTCTCTCCCCGATCCAAGAATCACCGCTCCGCATGCTCCGCCCGGACGGCCCTACCCAGCCGCCGGTACCCCCCTC
This sequence comes from Streptomyces sp. NPDC059994, assembly GCF_042737755.1. Taxonomy (NCBI): domain Bacteria; kingdom Bacillati; phylum Actinomycetota; class Actinomycetes; order Kitasatosporales; family Streptomycetaceae; genus Streptomyces; species Streptomyces sp. NPDC059994. Next base: position 21,564 of record NZ_JBHWUR010000012.1, on the reverse strand, counting down.
GCAGAAGGAGTTCGCGTGAGATCCACGCACCGTCGTCGTGCCACCGCCACCGCCGCCCTGCTCTCCGCAGCCGCCATGCTCACCGTCGGAGTCCAGGCAGGTAGCGCCAGCGCACGCCCCGACAACTCCGCGTCCGCCAACGCCCTCAAGGCGCAGGCCGTACGCAATCCGGGCGCTCTGCCCGCCAAGCTCTCGCCCTCGCAGCGGGCCGAGCTCATACGCCAGGCCGGCGACAAGACGGCGGAGACCGCCAAGAACCTCGGCCTCGGCGCGCAGGAGAAGCTCGTCGTCCGCGATGTGATCAAGGACCAGAACGGCACCCAGCACACGCGGTACGAGCGCACGTACGCCGGGCTCCCGGTCCTCGGCGGCGACCTCGTCGTCGACACGGCCGCCGGCGGCCGGACCCAGGGCGTCATCAAGGCGAACGGCGCCCAGCTGAAGAACATCGCCACCACGGCCAAGCAGGGCCCGGCCGGCGCGCAGAAGCAGGCCCTCGCGGCCGCCGCCGACAAGGGCGCCAAGAAGGCCACCGCCGACCGCGCCCCGCGCAAGGTCGTCTGGATGGCCAAGGGCACGCCGACCCTCGCGTACGAGACGGTCGTCGGCGGTCTGCAGGACGACGGCACCCCGAACCAGCTGCACGTCATCACCGACGCGGCGACCGGCGCGAAGCTGTACCAGTGGCAGGGCATCGAGACCGGTGTCGGCAACACCCACTACAGCGGCCAGGTCACCCTCGGCACCACGCAGTCGGGCTCGAACTACACGCTGACCGACGGCGGGCGCGGCGGCCACAAGACGTACAACCTGAACCACGGCTCGTCCGGCACCGGCACGCTGTTCTCCCAGACCAACGACACCTGGGGCGACGGCACCAACTCCAACGCCGCCACCGCGGGCGCGGACGCCGCCTACGGCGCCGGGGAGACCTGGGACTTCTACAAGAACGTCTTCGGCCGCAGCGGCATCCGCGGCGACGGCGTCGGCGCGTACTCCCGCGTCCACTACGGCAACGCGTACGTCAACGCGTTCTGGGACGACAGCTGCTTCTGCATGACGTACGGCGACGGCACGGGCAACAACGACCCGCTGACCTCGCTGGACGTGGCCGGCCACGAGATGACGCACGGCGTCACCTCCAACACGGCGGGCCTGGAGTACAGCGGCGAGTCCGGTGGCCTCAACGAGGCGACCTCGGACATCTTCGGCACCGCGGTGGAGTTCTACGCCAACAACGCGTCCGACGTCGGCGACTACCTCATCGGCGAGAAGATCAACATCAACGGCGACGGCACCCCGCTGCGCTACATGGACAAGCCGAGCAAGGACGGCGGCTCCAAGGACAGCTGGTACTCCGGCCTCGGCAACCTGGACGTCCACTACTCCTCCGGCCCGGCGAACCACTGGTTCTACCTGGCCTCCGAGGGCAGCGGCACCAAGGTCATCAACGGTGTGACCTACAACTCGCCGACCTCCGACGGCCTGCCGGTCACCGGCATCGGCCGCGACAAGGCCCAGCTGATCTGGTACAAGGCGCTCACCACCAAGTTCAACTCAAGCACCGACTACAAGGGCGCCCGCGACGGCACCATCGCCGCGGCGACCGAGCTCTACGGTGCGGGCAGCGCCGAGGTCAACAACATCACCGACGCGTGGGCGGCCATCGCGGTCGGCGCCCGCCACGGCGGCGGTGGCGACCCGGGCGGCAAGGTCTTCGAGAGCGGCACCAACGTCAACATTCCGGACTCCCCGGGAGCGGCGGTCACCTCGTCGGTCGCCGTCACCGGTGTCACCGGCAACGCGCCCAGCACCCTCAAGGTCGGCGTGAAGATCGTCCACACCTACATCGGTGACCTCCAGATCGACCTGGTGGCGCCCGACGGTTCGGTGTACTCGCTGAAGACCACCGGGACCGGCGGCTCGACGGCCAACCTCGACACCACGTACACCGTCAACGCCTCCTCCGAGGTCGCCAACGGCACCTGGAAGCTGAAGGTCCAGGACAAGGCGCGGTACGACACCGGCTACATCGACAACTTCAAGCTCACGTTCTGAGCTCCCGAGCTCACCTTCCGGTCAGGCGGCTGACCGGCGCGTGAAAAGGTGCCCGGACCCCCACAAGGGGTCCGGGCACCGTGCGTTCGTGGTGCGCGGTCCGGGAGGCCCCCTGTGAGGGGGCCTCCCTTGGTGTACCGCTCAGCCCGCGGGGCGGACCCGTGCGAACTTCGCGGCCAGGACCGGGCCGAGGTGCTCCACCAGCTCATGCCCCGGCTTGCCCGGGAACGGCAGGGAGTTGAGGAACGACGTCACGATGACCTCGTCGATCTCCGGTACGCCCAGCGCGCTCTGCTCCTCAAGGAACTCCAGCGTGCTGCGCCAGTCCGGCTCGTCCTCGTTCCCGAGGAAGGAGTCCACGGTCGCCTGGGTCACGTCCCAGAAGAAGACGTGCGGCAGCACGCCGTCCTCGTTGAACACATGGCTCTCGTAGTGATCCTCGAAGGCGGGGACCCGGGCGACCAGGTCCTTCACCAGTTGTACGTCCCTCGTCATCAGCAACTCAGTCCCGGGTAGTTGTGCGCGCCTTCGTACTGGCCTTGATGGGCATCATCAATAGCATTGATGAGGCTCTTCGCGACCTGGATGTCCCTGGCGGTCCGCACCACGGTCTCCTTCTTTCCGCCCTTCGGCTTGATGACGTCCTTGGTGAGGAAGTTGTTGAGCGCGCTCCGGTACTGAGCGGTGCTGCCCAGGTGGTTCTTGCCCTCGACTCCGTCGCCGCCCAGGAACTCGTGGTTGGCCGCGGCCATCGCCGATCCGTCACCGACGAGGTTCTCGTTGCCGATGCCGTGGTAGAGCGCGTCCACCGTCTTCTGCAGTCGCGCGTTGTCCACCTGCGGGATGGACGCCGGACCGTCCTGGTTGTGGACGAGGAACCCCTCACCGCCGGCCATCACGTGGTAGGTGTGCAGGCCCTCGATGCTGAGGTCGTAGGTGATCCGGGTCGCCTTGTACGGCATGACGCCGACGATCTTCGCCGTCTCACCCGTGTCCAGCTGTAGCCGCTGACCGGTCTTGAGGTCGCCCGCCTGGGTCCAGGAGTTCCGGGTGGCCTCGTAGAACTGGTGGTGCTGCGTGGTCTGGATCGTCTTCGCGCCCGACTTGGTCGCGACCGTCACATCGACGTAGTCGCGGTCGGTCTTGGTGACGATCACTTCCTTGACGCGGTGCTTCTCCGTGCCCTTCTTGCCGGGCTCTGCCGTGAGGACGTAGTCCCCGACCTTGATCTCGGAGATCATCTTCGAGACGCCGGGGCCCACCAGCACGGGAGTCGAGCCGACGAAGCTGTGCCGGGTCGGGCAGCTGCCGCCCCGGCCCCGCGACGGCACCCCGTCGGTCTCCGCCGTGGGCTTCGGCTTGGGCCCGTACTTGCCGGCCGCGGCTCCGAAGACACCGCCGAACGCCGCACCGGCCGCGGTGGCCTTCGCCGCGCCGCTGACGCTGCAGCCCTCCTCGCTGCTGGAGCAGGAGACACCGTAGTACGCAGCGCTCTCGGCCGCCCCGGCGGCGGCTCCCGTGGCCGCGCCACGGGCCACGGCACCGACCGCGGTGCCGAGCGCCCGCCCGGCGACCGCGCCCGCGCCCGCGCCGATCAGACCGGTGGCCGCGCCGACCGCCGCGGCTCCGAGGAAGCCGCCCAGCGTGTGCGGACCATCGCTCATGGCGTAGCCAAGCGAATTGATCAGCGCTCCGGCTCCGACGGCGCAGGCGACCGCGCCGACTCCCGCCGTCAGGGCCGTGCACGCCACCGCGGCAGCGATACCGGCCACGATGGGCACGATGGTCGCCGCGTGTTGCTTCACATAGTTGGCGGTGGCCTTGACGGCCTTCTTGACCGCTCTGCCGACCTTCTTGGCGGCCTTGACCACCTTGTGGGCGACGTGCTTGACCGCCTTGGCGACCCGCTTCACCGCGTGCTTGACGGCCTTGGCGACCTTGTGGACGTAGTGCTTGACGCGCTTGTAGGTCCGCTTGACGTATCTCTTGACCTTTTTGACGGCGTCGTGCACGTAGTGCACGGCCTTGCGGACCGCGTGCTTGACCCGCTTGACCGCCTTCTTGACCGCGTGCTTGATCTTCTTCGCGGCCTTCTTGACGGCCTTGGCGACGTGCTTGACGGCCTTCTTGGTCTTGTGCCAAGCGGACTTGGCGGTGTGCTTGACCTTCTTCTTGAACTTCTTCCAGGCTCCGCCGAGGCTCCAGTGACCGGTGGGGTCGGTCATGGTCAGCGGGTTGGCGTTGGCATAGGCGAACTTGTTCGCGCCGACCGATGCCGGCAGCCCGTCCACGTCCGCCGTGTCCCGGCTGTTGAACTGGCCGGTCTGCGGCGAGTACCAGCGCGCCGCCATGTTGACCTTGGCCGTCTCCGGGTCGGTCCAGCCCGACTGGTAGCCGAGGTGGCCGGCCATCCCGGCGCTCTGCGCGACCTTGCCGAAGGGCGAGTACGAGGTCGAGCCCGCCAGCGCCTCCCCGTCGGCGGTGAACTGCCCGATGACGTCGTCGTGCAGGTCCGTCATCGCGAGCACCGACTGCGTGCCCGCCTTGACGCCGAGAAGCGTTCCGTCGGCGTTGCGGCTGTAGGTCGCGGTGCCGTCGGAGGCGACCTCGTTGCCCGCCCCGCTGTACTGGAAGGTGAACAGCGGACCGGATCCGGGATCGGACGCGGCGAGCACCCGGTCCAGGCCGTCGTAGCTGTAGGTGCGGTCCCCTTCGTTGATGACGCGGTTGAAGGCGTCCGACTTCATCACGGTCTGCTTGCCCGCGTCGTCCGTCATCGAACTCAGCGTGCCGCGAGGCGTGTAGGTGTAGCTGTTGTGCCCGTCCGAGCTGAGCTGGTTGCGGGCGTCGTAGGTGTAGGTGTCGCCGCCCACGCGCGTCCGGTTGCCGGAGGCGTCGTAGCCGTAGCTCTCCGTCGCCGTCCCGTTGTTCCAGGACGACAGGCGGTTCGCCCAGTCGTAGGTGTACGTGTTGGCGGACGCGCCCGCGACCCCGGTGGTCGTCTTGGACGTCTCGTTGCCGTTCTCGTCGTACCCGTAGCCCACCGAGGCCAGTGTCCTGCCGGTCGGGGAGGTCAGGGTGTCCGACTTGAGCTGCTCCAGGGCGTCGTAGCCGAAGGTGCGCTTGGCCTTGCCGGTGCCGTAGTCGATCGACTTGACGTTGCTGTTGACGTCGTAGCCGTAGGTCAGCGTGGAGCCGGTGGCGCCGTCGTTGACCGTGGACAGGCGTCCAGCGGTGTCGTAGCCGTACGTCGAGGTACCGGAGGCGTCCGTCCGGGAGGTGACGGCGCCGTCCCCGTTGTACGCGAAGGAGCTGGTGCCGGACGGGCCGCCGGCCGACAGCATCATGCCGCGGTCGTCGTACCCGAACGTGTCCTTCCCTGTGTCCGCGTCGGTCCCCGTCACCGAGATGACGCGGTCGTCCGAGTCGTAGGAATAAGTGTGGTCGACCGTGGCGGCCTCGGCGCCCGTACCCGTCTGACGGGTGAGCCGACCCTTGGCGTCGTACTGGTCGACGATCTTCACGCCGCCGGGCGAACGCTCCTCCACCACGTCGCCATTGGCGTTGTACACGGTGGTGAAGGTGCGGTCGGCCGGTGCCGGAGCCGCCGGTGTGGACGGCTCGATCGCCGACTCCGCCATGCCCCATGTGTTGTACGTGGTGATGAACGGGTTCCCTCGCCCGTCGGTGAACCGGGTCTGGTTGCCCGCCGTGTCGTAGCCGAACGTCGTGGTGATCGACTCCGTCGCGGAGACCGGCTGCACCGCCTTGGTCACCATGCCGGTGGCGTCCACGGTGAGCGAGGTCGTGTGTCCCCGGAAGTCGGTGAGCGTCGACGGGGCGCCCATCCGGTCATACGTGGAGCTGGTGGTCCGCAGCACCTTCCCGGTCGCGTCCAGGTCGCTCATCGAGACCAGCTGGCCGAACCCGTCATAGGTGTTCTTGGTGCTGGTCCCGTCCGGGTCGGTCGAGGTGAGCAGCTCGCCGTCCTTGTCGTACGTGAACCGCGTCGTATTGTTCGCCCCGTCCGTGCTGGACGTGACCTCGCCGAGCGCGTTGTACCCGTACGACTCGCTGACCCCCGCCGGGCTCACCGTCTTCGACAGCTGCTGCCCCGGCGCGTCGTAGTAGTTGATCGCCGTGAACGCGCGCTGGGTCGGCTGGCGGACGATGTCCGTGTTGGTGACCTCGCGGCCCAGGTAGTCGAAGGTCGACTCCTGGCGGGCGCCGTTCGGGCGGGTCGCCGAGAGCTGGTCGCCGTTGGTGTCGTAGGTGTACCTGGTGGTGTCGCCGCCCGGTTCCGTCACCGACGCGAGGTCGCCGAGCTGGGTGTACGTGTAGGACGTGCGGTTGCCCAGCGGGTCGACCTCCGCGGAGACCTGGCCGAGATGGTTGTACTCGTTCCAGGACACCGCCTTGATCGGCGTCGAGGCACCCGGCGCGGTGTAGTCGGGAAGCGTCGTGGACGCCTCCTGGCCCTCGCCGTCGTAGGCGGTGACCGTGACGTTGCCGAGCGGGTCCGAGGACTCGGTCTGCTCGCCGTACGTGTTGTAGCCCGTCAGCGAGACCGGGCGGACCGACGTAGGAGTGCCGCCGTTCTGCTCGGCGTTGACCGCGGGCTCGGTGACGCTGGTCTGCTGGCCCGACTCGTCGTAGCCGTAGTCGGTGGTCGCGCCGTTGGCGTCGGTCATCGAGACCGGCATGCCGCGCTGGTCCAGCTTCCAGCTGGTGGTGCGCACCGAACTGCCCGCCGCGGGCAGGGTCTTGCCGTACACGCCGGAGATCTGCGACGCGGTGAGCGCCTCGCCGTACACCTGGACGTCCGCGAGGGAGCCCTTGTGGTACTCGCCCTGCGTGCCGCCCGACATCCGCCGGCCGATCTGGAGCGGGCCGGTGGCCTCCCAGGAGCCGCTGTACGGGGTGGTCGCCTTCAGCGCGCCGTTGACGTAGAGGCGGATCTCGCCCGCCGTCGCGTCGTAGACACCCGTCAGATGCGTCCAGGTGTTGGCCGTCACCGCCGCCGTGCCGGAGGTGGCACGGGCCAGCGTCGGGCTCGCCACGTCGCCGGAGGTGCGGTTGAACGACCAGCCGTACGCCGTCGAGTAGTACAGCTGGAAGCCGTGGTCGGCGGTGCCGTCCTGGGAGACGAACGTGTGGTTGGCGGTGGTGTCGGCCAGCTTCACCCAGGTCGAGACGGAGAAGCTGCCGTTGGTGTTGACGGCCGGGCCGCTGCCCTGGCCGTACGCGTTGGCAGTGCCGTCGAAGACCGCGCTGCCGCCCTGCTCGGTGGAGCGGGTCACGCCGGTGCCGAAGGTGACCTTGTTGTTGCCGCCCGAGGAGTCGGCGGCGAGCGTGCCGCTGGTCTCGTTCAGCTTCCAGCGGCCGACCGGCGCGGTGGTGCCGTCGTGGACGGTGTTGCCGGTGACGTTGCCGAGCGCGTCGTAGCGCGTGTCGGTGGTGCTGGTGTCGCCGGTCGGGTCGTAGTCCGTCTCGGACACGACGTTGTCGTCGGGGTCGTAGGAGACCTTGTTGGTCCGGGCGAGCCCGCCCGGGTCCATCGTCGTCGACGTCGTACGGTCCGCCGCGTCCACCGTGAACGAGGTGGTCGTGGTGGAGTCGTTGGTCACCTGCTTGACCAGGTTCCCAGCCGCGTCATAGGTGTTCGCCTGCTCGGTGAACGCCTTGTTGTTCTGCGGGTCCCTGCGCACCACGGACGCGGACAGGCCGTCGTCGGTGTAGGTGTACTCGGTGACCCAGCCCATCGCGTCGGTGATCGACGCGAGCCGGCCCGCCGGGTCGTACGCCCGCGACTCCTGCACCAGCTTGGTGGGCGAGGACGGGCTGTTCGGGTCGCCGGTGTAGTTGAGCAGACTGGTGGTGAGCGGACGGCCCTCGGCGTCGAAGGTGTACTCGTTGACGTTCCCGACCGGGTCCGTCTCCTTGACCTTGTTGCCGTAGACGTCGTACTCGAACGCCGTGACGTCGCCGCCCGGGTCCGTCCGGGTCGCGACCCGGTTGTACGCGTCGTACGTCATCGAGGTGACCCGGGCGGTGTCGCCGCCGGTGGTGTCCGCGACCGTCTGGGACTGGACGTTGCCGTCCGGGTCGTAGACGGTCGTCGACTTCGCCTGGTGGACGGCGCCGGTGACCCGGTTGGTGACCTTGGGGCTGATCTCCGAGACGACCTGGTCGTCCTTGTCGTACGCCAGCGTGGTCGTCAGACCCGCCGGGTAGGAGTCGGAGACCTCCGTCTTGGTGATCTGGCGGCCCAGGTTGTCGTACGTGTACTTCACCGAGGCGCCGTTGGCGTCGGTGATCTGCGCCAGGTCGCCGTTCTTGAAGTAGGTGTACTTGGTGCTGCGGCCACCGGGTGTGCGCACCTCGGCGACGAGTCCGGCCGGGGCGTAGTTGGTGCCGCCCTCGGCCGCGACGGTGGTCGCGGTGGTGTACACGGTGGACGCCGTACGGCCCGCGGGCGAGCCCGGCACCGGCGGGGTGGTCACCGAAGTGACGTTTCCGCCCGTGTCATAGGTGTAGCTGGTGAGGTACGTGTTGTCCGTGGGGCCCGAGGAACGGCCGTCGCGCTCGGTGAGCACCAGGTCGTTGCGCGGGTCCATCGCCGGGAACAGCGTGGTCGCGTCCGGGTAGAACGTGTAGTACTCGGTGGCGCAGGTGTTGGCGGCCGTGTTCTGGCAGGTGGTCGTGGAGACCGTGTTGCCGCGTACGTCGTGGCCGGTCACCGAGCGGTTGCCGTTGGCGTCCGTGACGGTGTGCAGGAAGCCGGACGTGTCGTAGCCGTACGTGGCGCGCTGCCCGTTGGTGTCGGTCGCCGCGAGCAGCCGGTTGCCGAGCTCCGCGTCGTACACGTAGGTCAGCGTCTTGTCGGTCGGGTCGGTCAGCTGGACCGTGCGGACCGGGGCGGTGCCCGAGGACGCCTTGGCGGCCGCGTAGTGGCGGCCGACCTCGTCCGCGGTCAGCGGCTCCGCGTAGAAGGCGGCCTCGGCGATCGAGCCGTCGAAGTAGCTGACGTCCGAGGGCGAGCTGATCCAGCCCTTGGCGAAGCCCGCGCCGATGAAGGTGCGGGTGGTCGTCTGGTCACCGGCGGCGCCGGTGTAGTCGGCCTGCTTCTCGCCGTCCAGATAGAGCGTCTGGGTGGTGCCGGAGGCGGAGAGGACCGCGTGGTGCCAGGTGTTGTCGGTGACCGTCGACCTGGAGCCGAAGTCGGTCGTGCCGCTGCCGGTGGCGCTCCACCAGTGGCCGCGCAGCTTGCCGTCCGCGCCCACGTACATCAGCGGCGAGTAGGCGGCGCCCGCGCCCGCCGGGTCATTGGGGACCCGGGCCTGGTCGGCGGCGATCACACCGGGCTTCGCGGTGCGGAACCACAGCTCGATCGCCCGGTTGCCGGAGCGGTGCAGCGGGGCGTACGGCAGCTCGGCGAAGGAGGTGGCGCCGTCGAAGTCGACCGCCGTCGCGTCGTCGGGACCGAACGGACCCTCGGCGCCCTGGGTGACCGTGTTGTACGTGCCGAAGCCGGTGTGCACCTCGTTGGCGGCCTGCGGCGCGCCCTGGACGTCGCCGAGGCGCCAGTACCCGGAGGGGGCGGCGCCCATCACGGCCGAGCGGTAGACCTGGGAGGAGCCGGTCACGGTGGCCGGGTTGAGCTTCCAGGTGCCGCCGTCGCCGTCGACGGCCTGGGTGACCATGTCGTCGGCGGTGGAGTAGGTGACGGCGCTCTGGTTCTTGCCGTTCGGCGTGGTGATCTTGTTGAGCAGTCCGGCCGGACGGGTCGCCGCCTGGTACTGGGCGGTGATGACGTCCTGGCTCAGCGGCTCGGAGTAGATCGCCGCCTCGGCGAGCTGGCCGCTGAAGTGGCCGAGCGGGTCGGCCGCGTTCATGTTCGGCCAGCCGTCGGTGTTCACCCCGGCGCCGAGGGTGAGGTAGGGCTGCGCCCAGTCGTTGATGGTGCCGGCCTTGGTGCCCTGGGCGACGCCGTCGAGGTAGAGCGACATGGTGGTGGCGGCGCCGGTGAGGACGGCCTGGTGCCACTTGTTGTCGTTGACGGCGGCGGTGGAGACGATCGTGGTGTTGCAGCCGGGCGACGAGGCGAAGCAGCCGTGCAGCTTGCCGTCGGTGCCGACGTAGACCGCCGGGGTGTTGTGGGTCGTGGTGCCCACCGGGTCCGGGTCGCTCAGCGGCTTGTCGCCGTAGTAGAAGAGGACACCGCCCGCCTGGGAGGTCTTGAACCAGAGCGAGACCGTCGCGTACGAGGGGGTCGCGCCGGGGGCGCTGGGTATCTCCACGTAACTGCTGGTGCCGTTGAACGTGGCGGCCGGCTGGGTGGACCCGGCGAGCACGCCCGTGCCACCGGTGGTCACGTTGTGGTAGATGCCGTTGTACTTGCCCTGGTTGAGGTCGACCGCGTCCTTGGCGACGCCGTCACCGGCCGCCTCGCCGAGCCGCCAGTACGCGAACGGGTCCTCGTCCAGGACCGTGGTGCGGTAGTGGTTGCCGGTGGCGTACCCGTAGGTGACGCACTTGGACCAGTCGGCGGGCGGGCAGACCTTGGTGAGCTGGTCACCGGTGTAGCTGTACTGCCAGGTCTGCGCGGTGGCCGGGTCGCCCGCCGTCGACGGGTCGGTGGCGACCGTGTTGACGTGCGCGGCGGTGGCGCCCGCGGGGGTCTGCCAGCTGAGGGTCAGCGAACGGTTGGACGTGGTGTTCGTGATCTTGGTCAGCTGGCTGCCGGTGTAGTAGAACGTTTCCCCGCGGTTGGCGAAGTCCGTGATGGTCTTGATCGCGTAGACCCCGGCCTTCGCCGTGGTCTGGGTGAAGCTGTAGGTGGTGAAGTCCTTGTCGACCAGCGTGTAGCCGCCGGTGACCGCCTGGAAGCGGGCGTACCGGCCCAGCGGCGGGACGAAGGTGCCGTCGCTGTTGCGGCCGAAGGCGACCTGCTCACCGCCGGGGTAGGTGATGACCACGCTGGTGACCGCGCCGGAGCTGTCCTTGACCTCGGCGGCCTTCATGTCCGCGATGGTCGCCCAGCCCGCGCCGAACGCGCTGTCCCGGCGCGGGTCGAGGCTGTTGTAGGAGCGCTCGATGGAGAGCGAGGGCCCGGTGACCTCGACGTCCGCGTCGGTGTCGTCGGTGGTGTAGTTGCCGTCGCTGGGGTCGAACTCGTGGCCGTCGGTGTTCTGGGAGAGCCCCGAGGTCACCGGCGGCTGCGGCACGGCGGTGGTGAACCGGCTGTCGTACGACACCGAGTTGGTGCCGTCGCTGACGGTGGCGAACCAGAGGTAGTTCTTGCTCCACTTCAGCTTGCCCGCCGGGATCGCCCAGGCGCCCTTGGTCAGGGTGCCGGAGCTGACCACCGGGGTCTGGCTGGTGGAGTCGGCGTCGAAGACGTCGAAGGAGTACGAGAGCGCGCTCGGCCCGTGGTCGGCGTCGCTGGCGTACACCGTGAGCTCCGGGCTCAGGGTGTTGGCCTGGAAGTTCTCCGGCGGGTACTGGGCGTTGACCTGCGGGGCCACATTGGCCGTGTAGGTGAGGTCGAGCGCCGGGCGGAAGCCCGCGGTGGTGGAGTTGTCCGAGTGGAACTTCTTCCAGTGCAGCATGTCACTGGTGATCGCGGTCATCGCGAGGCCGTAGTTGGCGCCGCCGCCCGCGACCGTGTTGAACCAGCCGGTGTTGAGCGGGACGGGCATCTTCACGCCGACGCTCGTGGAGCTGGAGGAGTTGGTGCAGGACGCGCCGGGCGCCGGCGTCGCCGAGCCGATCGCCGCGCCGTAGGTGGGGCCGGGGTAGCTGGTGACCGTGGAGGGCGTCCAGGCCTTGGTGACCGGGTGGACGTTGAACGGCTCGGCGGTGCAGGTCGAGGACCAGACCGCGTAGACGTTCAGGGTCGCCGCGGTGACCTTCTGGCCGGCCAGTGTGGTGCCGAGCGAGGAGAACTGCAGGAACGAGTTCGCCTTGTTGGTGCCGGAGTCGTACGACCCCACCTTGATCATGTTCTCGGTGGAGTGGTCCCCGCCGATGGTGTTCTGGGTGTACGTCGAGTTGCTGGCCGTCACCGTCGGGTCGACGGTGACCGGGAAGACCCGCTTCGGGTCGTCCAGCCAGGCCCGGTCGGCGGTCATCCGCAGCGCGGGGGCGCCGTCCAGGGTGGTGAGCTCATAGGTGACCGCGCGGGACTGGGCGGCGTCGCCCGAGCGCGGGTCGATCTTCGAGTCCTCCATGAAGGCGTGCGGGACGGTCGCGGTCACCTTGCCGTCGGCGTCGGTGAACACCACGTCGCCGTTGGCCGCGATCTCCGGGGTGAGCCCCTTCGCCTTCAGCGGGAAGAGCCAGGTGCTGGGCGCCGCCTTGGAGCGCAGGACGATGCGCTCCTTGAAGCCCTCGGTCAGCGGCGACAGCTTGAGGTCGGTGTCCTGGAGAACGTTGTCGTACGTGGCCGTGGAGTCGCCGTCGACCACCGGCTCGCTCCTGGCGGCGCCGTGCAGCCCGTACGAGAGTGCCCGCCCGGAGCCGAAGTCGACCGAGGCGAGGTCGGGGGTGACCGCGTCGGGGGCGAAGGCGACGCCGAGCGAGTTGGCGTTCTCGACGAGGCGGCCGCCCTTCTCCTCGCGCAGCTTGGTGTCGATCTGCTTCCAGCTGCCGTCGGCGCCCTTGAAGTTGGAGCGGCCGGTGTAGTGGCGCACCGTCGTGGAGCCGTCGGCGTTGGTGTAGAAGTCCGAGGTCGCCGTCGACTTCTCGGCGTCGCGCCGGCTGGTGCGCGCGTCGAAGCTCTTGGCGTTCCCGGCCGCCTTGCCGGTCTTCACCGGCTCGGCCTTGTCCCGCGGCCGCTCGTACGCGCCGAGCTCGCCCTTGCCCTTGCCGGGCCGGTGGCCGTTGCCGCCCTTGGCCCGGGTCTGCTTGGCGGCGGCGGTGTGGCTCTTGCCGCGCGCGGTGCCGCCCTGCTGGTCCGGGGTGTCGAGCGGGGACTTGTTGGCCCACTCCCACAGACCCGACAGGGACCACTTGGGCATGGACAGACGGGGCAGCGTGGCCCCGGTGGCTTCCGCGGTCTCCGTCGTCAGCATGAAGGAGAAAGCCAGCAGGACCAGGAGGGCGATCCTCCTGGTCCTGCGGCGCCCGGTTCTACCGGGTGGAAAGAGAAGACGGGACGTTCGGGCCCATCGAGCACGCATTGAGACAGCCTTTACTTACGCGAGGCTTACAGAAGACAAAGCCTGGCGATCGTGCCCCACGCGTTTACGGAGGTTGCTTCCACCCCATGATCCTTTGACGTTTCTTTGCCATGTCCTTGCGGTGCGGAACAATAAATTCCGGGCTATCCGGGTGTATTGGCTTCCTGCTCGACGGCCCGGGCGACATCCGCCCGCACTCCGTCACCCGGCTTCACGGCCGTCACATTGGCCGCCTCGGCCTCTGAACCGACCACCACGAAACGCACCTTGGGGTGGGCCTTCGCCGCCGCCTCGGCCGCCGCCACCGGAGCCTTGCCGACCGCCACGACCACGTCGCAGGAGCGCTGGAGGAGGCTGTTGACGAACGGGGTGGCGTTGGCGGCGGTCTGCTCGCCCGTCACCGGGACGAAGTTGACGCGCGCGCGGGTGGCCTTCGAGGCGTCCTGCATCCCCGCCCACACCGGCGCGCCCTCCGTGCCCTCGGTGACGCCCTTGTCCCCGGTCAGCAGACAGGCGTCGACGTTCTTGTACTGGCGGGCCCGCGGGTCCGGCGGCCCCGGCTTGTCGTCCCCGCCCAGCACCGGGATGAGCACCGCGGCGACCGCGACGGCCGCCGCCGCGCCGGCGGCGATCCAGATCCGGCGCCGGTGCACCCGCGCCAGCGCCGTGAGCCGGGCGAACCGCACCCGGTAGCGCGCGTATCTGTCCTGCTTTTCCTGCTCCTCCCGGGCGGCCTTCGCCGCCTGGGCCTTACGTACCTGCTTGACTTGCTTCACTGCTGTTCACCTTGCACTTGCGGTCCGTTGTACCCCTTTGCCCCGTCTGTACTGCTGGGGGTCCGGGGGTCGCCCCCCGGGAGATTGCAGTACGCGCTCTTGCCGTTCTCGTTCGGGGACCGCCGGGCCGCCGGCCACGCCTTCCAGGCGTGCGCGGCCGCCCCGGCCGTCGACAGCCCGATGAGCAGCACGTCGGCCGCGAACTTCATACCGTGCGTGGTGTCCGGGGTGGTGGCCAGCTGGAGCACCCAGGACACCCACACCGCGCAGAAGACCGCGAAGGCGACCCAGTCCGCGCTCCGGTGCCGCTTGATGGCGATCACCAGCGACGGCACCGGGCACAGCAGCCCCAGAGTCGCGAAGGGCAGCAGTGCGAGGCCCGTGCGCGCCACCCGGGTCCCATACGGATGTATGGGACGGGCGGCGACATTCTCGGCAGGGTTCACAATCGGACCTCGCAGTTCCGTACGGGGTGCATGGCAGCGGCCGACGTACGGTACAACCCATCGGCCCTCAGCGCATCAGCACCCCCGCCCCCTCCCCCGTCGCCTCGGTCGGCAGCGCGACCAGGCCGAGATCGGCGCCGTCGGCCAGGAGCCGGTGGGCCGGCAGGACGCGGACCGTGTAGCCGTAGGGGCCGGTCCGGTCCAGGGCGAGCGGGCCCTCGTACACCCAGCGCCCCTCCAGGTCCGGGCCGCCCGCGGGCTTCAGGGCGACCGTACGGGCCTCCGCGAGCGTGTCGGCGGCGTCCACCCGCCCGGCGACCGCCTGCACCTCCACATCGTCCGGCTGGAGCCCGCCGAGCCCGGCCCGCACCCGCAGGGAGAGCGTGGAGCCGAGCTCCGCGTGACCGTTCGGCGCCGTCGCGGCCACCGCCTCCACATGGTCGACGGTCACCTGCGGCCAGGCCGCCCGCACCCGGGCCTTCCAGGCCGCCAGCTCCCGGGCCGTGTCCGGACCGAGGTCGCGGTGGGCGTGGGCGGCGGGCGCGTACAGCCGCTCCACGTACTCGCGCACCATCCGCCCCGCCAGCACCTTCGGGCCGAGCGAGGCCAGGGTCTCGCGGACCATCTCGATCCAGCGGCCGGGCAGCCCGCCCGCGCCCCGGTCGTAGAAGCGCGGCGCCACCCGGTCCTCGATCAGGTCGTACAGGGCGGTCGACTCCAGCTGGTCCCTGCGGTCCTCGTCGGTGGCGGAGCCGTCGGCGGTCGGGATGGCCCAGCCGAAGTCCGGCTCGAACCACTCGTCCCACCAGCCGTCCAGGACCGACAGGTTGAGGCACCCGTTCAGCGCGGCCTTCATCCCGCTGGTCCCGCACGCCTCAAGCGGCCGCAGCGGGTTGTTGAGCCACACGTCGCAGCCCGGGTAGAGCTTCTTGGCCATCGCCATCCCGTAGTCGGGCAGGAAGACGATGCGGTGGCGCACCCGGGGGTCGTCGGCGAACCGCACCAGCTCCTGGACGAGGCGCTTGCCGCTGTCGTCGGCGGGGTGCGCCTTGCCCGCCACCACGATCTGCACCGGCCGGGTCGGATGGAGCAGCAGCTCCATCAGCCGGTCCCGGTCGCGGAGCATCAGGGTCAGCCGCTTGTACGAGGGGACGCGGCGGGCGAAGCCGATGGTGAGGACGTCGGGGTCGAGCACCCCGTCCACCCAGCCGAGCTCGGCCGTGCCGGCCCCGCGGGTGCGCCACGACGCGTACAGCCGCTCGCGCACTTCGAGGACCAGCTGTTCGCGCAGCTCTCGCCGGAGCTCCCAGATCTCCGTGTCGGAGATGTCGGCGACCGCGTCCCAGCGCGGCGAGCCGCCCACGGTCAGCGCGTCCTCGGCGCGCCCGGCACCGATCTGCCTGGCGCCGAGCCGGAACACCTCGGGCGCCACCCAGGTCGGCGCGTGCACCCCGTTGGTGACGGAGGTGATCGGCACCTCCGAGGGGTCGAACCCGGGCCACAGGCCCGCGAACATCCCCCGGCTGACCTCGCCGTGCAGGGTGGAGACGCCGTTGGCGCGCTGGGCCAGGCGCAGCCCCATCACGGCCATGTTGAAGAGGTTGGGCTCGCCGCCGGGGTAGGTCTCCATGCCGAGCTGGAGGATCTTCGAGACGTCGACGCCCGGCAGTTCGCCGTCGTCGCCGAGGTGGTGGGCGACCAGCTCGCGGTCGAAGCGGTCGATCCCGGCGGGGACCGGGGTGTGGGTGGTGAAGACGGTCCCGGCCCGCACCGACTCCAGGGCCGCGTCGAACTCCAGCCCCTCACCGGCCAGTTCGCGGATGCGTTCCAGACCGAGGAAGCCCGCGTGGCCCTCGTTGGTGTGGAAGACCTCGGGGGCGGGGTGCCCGGTGATCCGGCAGTACGCGCGCACCGCCCGCACCCCGCCGATGCCGAGCAGCATCTCCTGGAGCAGCCGGTGCTCGCTGCCGCCCCCGTACAGCCGGTCGGTGACGTCGCGTTCGCCCGGGCCGTTCCCCTCCACGTCCGAGTCGAGCATCAGCAGCGGGACCCGGCCGACCCGGGCGATCCAGACCACCGCGTGCAGCGCGCGGCCGCCGGGCAGGTGCAGCGAGATCCGGGCGGGCTCGCCGTCGGCCTCCCTCAGCAGCGCGAGCGGCAGCTCATTGGGGTCGAGCACGGGATAGTGCTCCTGCTGCCAGCCGTCGCGCGAGAGCGACTGGCGGAAGTAGCCGTGCCGGTAGAGGAGCCCGACGCCGATCAGTGGCACGCCGAGGTCGCTCGCGGACTTCAGATGGTCGCCGGCCAGGATGCCGAGCCCGCCCGAGTACTGCGGCAGGGCGGCGGTGATCCCGAACTCCGGCGAGAAGTAGGCGATGGCGTGCGGCAGCCCCTCGGGCTGCTGCTGGTACCACCGCCGCCCGCCCAGATAGTCGGCGAGGTCGTCGGCGCAGGCGGTCAGGGAACGGACGAAACGGCGGTCCTCGGCCAGCGCGGCGAGCCGGGCGGCGGAGACGGACCCCAGCAGGCGCACGGGATCCTCTCCGGCCGCCCGCCATCCCTCGGGGTCGACGGACTGGAAGAGTTCGCGGGTCTCGGGATGCCAGGACCAGCGCAGATTGCGGGCCAGTTCACTCAGCGGCCGCAGGGGCTCGGGGAGGACGGGGCGGACGGTGAATCGACGGATTGCCTTCACGTGTTCCACCTTCGCAGGGGATGTACGCAACAGGGTGGACGTACAGCTCTGTTCGACTGTCCTTCACCCTCGAAGGTAGTGGGCGGACGCCCCGCGCTACCACGGCGCACGGAAGCGACCGCCCCCGGCGTGCGCCCTTGTGGGCGTCCCCCGGGGGCGGGAGGCTGCGAAGGGCGCCGGCCGGCCGAGGCCGGGGAGGGGGACCGCGGCATGGGAGCGACACGATCTGTTCGCCCCGGGTGTGGGCGCCGCCTCGGCGTGGAACACGGACGACGGGCACCCGGCGGCGGATCCGGCCGGGACGGGCGCGGACCTGACCGTGCGGGCCGCCACCGGGAGGATCATCCGTACCGGGCCAACTGAACTTGTGGGTAGGCAAATTCTGGTGCGGTCCCGCCGAAAGACGGGGCCGTTTCCTTGTCTGAGCCGTTACGCCCAGGTAGTTAACAAACCACCGGAATGCCCACTCGGAGCCTGTGGAAGGCTCCATCGGTAGGACGCCGTCTGTGCAACCGCTAACCGCCACCCGAGTGAACGCGGACAGGAGCGGCCATGCCCGCAGCCCGTCAAACGCCAACGGAGCAGTTACAAAGAGCAGACTCCGCCACGCCCCGCACCCACCAGCCACCAGGTGATCCCGTGAATCTGCCCATCGGCCGTATCCCCGTCCTGGACGTCCGCCCCGCCGTCGACTGCGGCAGAAGGCCGGCGAAGGCGGTGGCGGGCGAGACCTTCATGGTCACCGCCACCGTCTTCCGCGAAGGCCATGACTCGGTGGCCGCCAATGTGGTCCTGCGCGACCCGCGCGGGCGGCCCGGGCCGTGGACGCCGATGCGCGAGCTGGCGCCCGGCAGCGACCGCTGGGGCGCCGAGGTCACTCCGGCGGCCGAAGGGCGCTGGTCGTATACGGTCGAGGCGTGGAGCGACCCGGTGGCCACCTGGCGCCGGCACGCCGGGATCAAGATCCCGGCGGGTCTGGACACCGAGCTCGCCCTCGCGGAGGGCGCGGCGCTGTACGAGCGGGCCGCGCGCGGGGTGCCGAAGACCAAGGGCCGCGAGGCGGTGCTCGCCGCGGTGGACGCGCTGCGCGACGGCTCCCGCCCGCCGGCCGCCCGGCTGGCCGCGGCCCTGACCCCCGGGGCCGACGCGGCCCTCGCCCGGTACCCGCTGCGCGAACTGCTCAGCGCCTCGGAGTCGCTGCCGCTCCTGGTCGAGCGTGAGCGGGCGCTCTTCGGTTCCTGGTACGAGCTGTTCCCGCGCTCCGAGGGTGCGGTGGTGCAGGCCGGGAAGCCGCCGGTGAGCGGCACGTTCCGGACCGCCGCCGAGCGGCTGCCCGCGGTCGCCGCGATGGGTTTCGACGTGGTCTATCTGCCGCCCGTGCACCCCATCGGCACCACGTTCCGCAAGGGCCCCAACAACAGTCTGTCGGCCGCGCCCGGCGACGTGGGCGTGCCCTGGGCCATCGGCTCGCCGGACGGCGGGCACGACGCGATCCACCCCGACCTCGGCACCCTCGACGACTTCGACGACTTCGTACGCACGGCCCGCGATCTGCGCATGGAGGTCGCCCTCGACTTCGCGCTCCAGTGCTCACCGGACCACCCCTGGGTGGACAAGCACCCCGACTGGTTCCACCACCGGGCCGACGGCACCATCGCGTACGCCGAGAACCCGCCCAAGAAGTACCAGGACATCTACCCGCTCGCCTTCGACCGGGACATGCCGGGCCTGGTCGCCGAGACCGTGCGGCTCCTGCGGTTCTGGATGGACCACGGGGTGCGGATCTTCCGCGTCGACAACCCGCACACCAAGCCGGCGGTGTTCTGGGAGCAGGTGCTCGCCGAGGTCAACGGGACCGACCCGGACGTGGTGTTCCTGGCCGAGGCGTTCACCCGGCCCGCGATGATGCACACACTGGCCCGGATCGGCTTCCAGCAGTCGTACACGTACTTCACCTGGCGCACCACCAAGCAGGAGCTGACCGACTACCTCACCGAGCTGACCGGCGAGGCGGCCGCGTACATGCGCCCCAACTTCTTCGTGAACACGCCGGACATCCTGCACGCCTACCTCCAGCACGGCGGCCGCCCCGCCTTCGAGGTGCGCGCGGTGCTCGCCGCGACGCTCTCGCCCAGCTGGGGTGTGTACGCGGGCTACGAGCTCTGCGAGAACACGGCGCTGCACGGCGGCAGTGAGGAGTACCTGAACTCGGAGAAGTACGAGCTGCGGCCCCGGGACTGGGAGGCGGCCGAGCGCGAGGGCCGCTCGCTGGCCCCGCTGCTGACCTCGCTCAACCGGATCCGCCGCCGCCACCCGGCGCTGCGGCAGCTGCGCTCGCTGCGCTTCCACCACACCGACAACGACGCGGTGCTCGCGTACAGCAAGCGCTCGGGGTCGAACACCGTTCTGGTGGTCGCCAACCTCGACCCCCACCACACCCAGGAGGCCACGGTCTCGTTGGACATGCCGGAACTCGGCCTTTCGTGGCACGAGTCCGTCCCGGTGCGCGACGAGCTCACCGGTGAGACCTACCACTGGGGCAGGACCAACTACGTGCGCCTAGAGCCGGGCCGCGCGCCCGCGCACGTGCTGGTCCTGCGACCGTCCCCGCCGATCGGAGGGTCACCCACACCATGATCGTCAACGAGCCCGTCCACGACACCTTCGAGGACACTCCCGCCAAGGACCGCGACCCCGAATGGTTCAAGCGGGCCGTCTTCTACGAGGTGCTCGTGCGGTCCTTCCAGGACAGCAACGGCGACGGCGTAGGGGATCTGAAGGGCATCACCGCCAAACTCGACTACCTGCAGTGGCTGGGGGTGGACTGCCTCTGGCTGCCGCCCTTCTTCAAGTCCCCGCTGCGGGACGGCGGTTACGACGTCTCGGACTACACCGCGGTGCTCCCGGAGTTCGGCGACCTCGCCGACTTCGTGGAGTTCGTGGACGCCGCCCACCAGCGCGGCATGCGCGTGATCATCGACTTCGTGATGAACCACACCAGCGACCAGCACCCGTGGTTCCAGGAGTCGCGCAAGGACCCCGCGGGCCCGTACGGCGACTACTACGTCTGGGCCGACAACGACAAGCAGTTCCAGGACGCCCGGATCATCTTCGTCGACACCGAGACCTCCAACTGGACCTTCGACCCCATCCGCAAGCAGTACTACTGGCACCGCTTCTTCTCCCACCAGCCCGACCTCAACTACGAGAACCCGGCCGTCCAGGACGAGATCCTGGCCGCGCTGCGGTTCTGGCTGGACCTGGGAATCGACGGCTTCCGCCTGGACGCCGTCCCGTACCTCTACCAGGAGGAGGGCACCAACTGCGAGAACCTGCCCGCCACCCATGAGTTCCTCAAGCGGGTGCGCGCCGAGATCGACGCGAGCTACCCGGACACCGTGCTGCTCGCCGAGGCCAACCAGTGGCCGGAGGACGTCGTCGACTACTTCGGCGACTACGCGGCGGGCGGCGACGAGTGCCACATGGCGTTCCACTTCCCCGTGATGCCGCGCATCTTCATGGCCGTGCGCCGAGAGAGCCGTTACCCGGTCTCCGAGGTGCTCGCCAAGACCCCGGCCATCCCCAAGACCTGCCAGTGGGGCATCTTCCTGCGCAACCACGACGAGCTGACCCTCGAAATGGTCACGGACGAAGAGCGCGACTACATGTACGCGGAATACGCCAAGGACCCCCGGATGCGCGCCAACATCGGCATCCGGCGCCGGCTCGCCTCCCTGCTGGACAACGACCGCAACCAGATCGAGCTGTTCACCGCCCTGCTGTTCTCGCTGCCCGGCTCGCCGATCCTCTACTACGGGGACGAGATCGGGATGGGCGACAACATCTGGCTGGGCGACCGGGACGCGGTGCGCACCCCCATGCAGTGGACGCCCGACCGCAACGCGGGCTTCTCGTCCTGTGATCCGGGACGGCTGTTCCTGCCCACCATCATGGACCCGGTCTACGGCTACCAGGTGACCAACGTCGAGGCCGCCATGGCCTCGCCGTCGTCGCTGCTTCACTGGACCCGGCGGATGATCGAGATCCGCAAGCAGAACCCGGCCTTCGGACTCGGCTCGTACACCGAACTCCAGTCCTCGAACCCGGCGGTCCTCGCGTTCCTCCGGGAGGACAAGGACGACCTGGTGCTCTGCGTGAACAACTTCTCGCGGTTCGCCCAGCCCACCGAGCTCGATCTGCGGGCCTTCGCCGGACGCCATCCGGTGGAGCTGATCGGCGGGGTGCGCTTCCCGGCCATCGGCCAGTGGCCGTACTTGCTGACCCTGGCGGGTCACGGCTTCTACTGGTTCCGGCTGCGCAAGGACTGCATCGTGATCGGCTAGTTCCACCCCGCCGAGGGGTGCCTCCGGGCGGCCCCGGGCGGGCCGGTTTCCTCCGGCCCGCCC